>JBBAVQ010000016.1:0-21686 GCA_040397625.1 Pirellulales bacterium
ACGAGATGCTCGACCTCAAGAAGCAGGGGGGCACGCGGGGCGTGATCGTGTCGGGCTGCCTCGCCGAGCGACAGAAGGAGGGGCTGCTTCAGGAGCTTCCCGGCCTTGACGCGGTGATCGGTGTGTTTTCGCGGGACGAGATCGCCAAGGCGGCGGAGCGGCTGATCGGCGGCCTCGGTGACCAGCGGAGCATCTTTCGCCCCGCCCCGGCCCGGGCCCTCGACGACTCCGGCCGCATGCGGGTCACGCCGCGGCACATGGCGTATCTCAAGATCTCCGAGGGCTGCGATCGAACCTGTACGTTCTGCGCGATCCCGAAGATGCGTGGCAAGCACGCCACCAAGCCGATCGAGGAGGTGATCCGGGAGGCCCGCGAACTCGCCGCCGACGGCGTCAAGGAACTCGTGATCGTCGCCCAGGACACCACCTACTACGGGATGGATCTCTATGGCGAGCCACGGCTCGTGGAACTGCTCGACGAGCTGGAGAAGGTCGAGGGGATCGAGTGGATCCGCCTGATGTATCTCTATCCGATCTTCTTCACCGACCAACTGATCGAGAAGATCGCCACGAGCCGGAAAATCCTCCCCTACCTCGACATGCCGCTGCAGCACGCCAGCGACGCCGTGCTCAAGCGGATGCAGCGCCGGACGAACCGCGCCGCCACCGAGGAACTGCTGGGTAAACTCCGCGAGCGGATCCCCGATCTCGTGCTGCGGACGACCTTCATCACGGGTTTTCCCGGCGAGACGCGGGGCCAGTTTCTGGAGATGGTCGATTTCGTGCGTCGCTGGAAGTTCGAGCGGGTGGGCGTGTTCACCTACTCGCTCGAGCCCGACACGCCCGCCGCGAAACTCGACGGCCACCTAGCGGAGGACGAAAAGGCCACCCGTCGCGACGAACTGATGGCCGTCCAGCAGGGGATCGCCCACGACCACGCCCGGCGGCAGGTGGGGCGGGTTCTGGACGTGATCGTGGACGGGCCGAGCGGCGAACGGGACGACGTCTGGCTCGCCCGTTCGAAATCCGACGCCCCCGACATCGATTGCGTGGTCTATGTCACCGCCCCGGGCACGTCGCCCAGACAGCCGCTCACGGGCCGGATCCTCCCCGTCGAGGTCGTGGCGGCCAGCGGCTACGACCTGGCCGCCGTGCCGGTGGAGGGCTGACGCGTGGCCAGCGACAGCGTCGTGACCGTGCCGAACATCCTCTCGCTCGGCCGACTGGTGCTGTCGATCGTGTTCTTCGCGGCCGTGGATCGTGGCTGGCCGGGAGTCGCCTTCTGGCTGTTCGTGGTCGCCGCCTCCACCGACTGGATCGACGGCTGGTATGCACGGCGATTCGACCAGGTGAGTCGCCTGGGGAGGATTTTCGATCCGCTCGTGGACAAGGTGCTCGTCTGCGGGGCCTACGTGCTGCTGGCCGCCCGCGGTTCCGCGATCGAGCCCTGGATGGCCGTGGTGGTGGTCGTCCGCGAACTCATGGTGACGGCGATCCGAGCCGAGATGGAGAAGGCGGGGCGTGACTTCTCGGCCGCGCTCTCCGGGAAGTTGAAGATGGTGCTGCAGTGCCTCGCGATCGGCCTCGTGCTGGCAGGGCACGCGTGGCCCGATCTGGCGCCGGGCGGCATCGGCATCGACCGGCTGGCCGGCTGGGTGTCGTGGGCGGCGGTGATCGCCACCATCTGGTCTGGTCTGGAGTATGTGCTCGCCGCACGCGTGCTGGTGGGGCGATGAGCGACGTCGCGGCTCCACAACTCCAGGAGGCCTGGCCACAGGCGCTCGTGCTCGCCGCGGCGCTCGCTGGCTTTCTCTGGTCGCTGGCATTCGTGCGGCAGCGGCTGGTGCGGGGCGAACCGCTCGTGGCCGCACGTCCTCATGCCCAGGTGCCGTGGGAGGCCGGTGACGTGGCGGTGGTGGTGGTCGGCTACCTGCTGGCCGCCACGCTGATGACCCGTGGGATGCCCGAGTCGCGGCCGGTGATCGACCGGCTCGTCGCCAATGCGGTGCTGTCGCTGGGGACGATGCTGGCGGGAATCGCATGGCTGCGATTTCGCGGCGCGGATTGGCCGGCGCTCGGGTTTCCCGGCGGTCGCCTGCGGGACGATCTGGCGGTCGCCTGCCGGGCGCTGGGGCTCGTCGTCTTCCCGCTGCTGATGGCGGCGGCAGCGCTCAATGCCTTCGTGAAGTACGAGCATCCGATCGTGAACTTCCTCGACGGCCGTCGCGATCTCGTGGCGGCGGCGCTGGTGGTGGTGTCGGCGGTGGTGGTGGCCCCGCTCACGGAGGAGTTTTTCTTCCGGCGGGTTTTGCAGGGCTGGCTGGAGAAGCACTTCGGCGACGAGAAGGGGGTGGCGGTCGCGCTGTCGGCGATCGCCTTCGCCTCCGCGCACGCGGGCCAGGGGTTGGCGTTTCTGCCCCTGTTTCCCCTCGCGCTCGTCCTCGGGTTGGTCGCCGAGCGAACCGGTTCGATCGTGCCCTGCGTCTTTCTGCACGCGATGTTCAATGCGGTGAGCGTGTTTCTGCTGCTCGCCCAGCCTGGGCGGGGGGCGGCGGGCTAGTTCGTGCGGCCGCGCGGCCCGGGATTCCAGCCCGGCCGCCCGCCAAACCGATCTGGCCCGGAAGGACCGGGTTCGCGACACTACTCGGGCCCGGGAGGATCCTGGGCTTCGCCACCGCTGTCACGGACGACACACCTTGCCCCGCCGCACGCTCGCCACGCGCTGTCTCGACCGGGTCGTCTACGGAGCCGTCCGGGTGGCGATCTGCGTCGTCCAGGCCCTGCCGCGACCGCTCTGTGAGCGATGGGCTCGCGGGCTCTCGGGCGTGCTGGCCAATCGCCTGCGGATTCGGCGCACCGTGGTCCGCGACAACCTGCATATCGCCTACCCAGAGATGACCTCCGGGCAGCGCCGCGCCACGGCTCAGGCGATGTGGGAACACCTGCTGCTGATGGTGGTGGAGATCGCGCATGCCAACCGGGTGATCCACAAGACCACCTGGCGGAAGCACCTGCGGATCCACGGCATGGAGGAGATCGTCCGCCTGCTCTGGCTCGACCGGCCGAAGGTGATTCTGTCGGGCCACTACGGTAACTTCGAACTGGCCGCCTACCTGTTCGGCCTGTTCGGGCTGCGGATCTTCTCGGTGGCCCGCGAGCTCGACAACCCGCTCCTCGACCGGTTCGTGACGAGGTTTCGCGAGTCGCGTGGCCAGCGGATCCTGCCCAAGAAGGGGAGCGCGCCCGACGTGGCACAGGTGCTCGACGAGAACGGTGCCATCGGGCTGCTTGGCGATCAGGCCGCCGGGCCGAGGGGCTGCTGGGTCGAGTTTTTCGGACGCCCGGCGAGCGTCCACAAGGCAATCGGGGTGTTCTCGCTGTCGGCGTCGGCGCCGGTGATGGTCTGCTCGGCGACGCGGCGACGCGGGCTCTTCGACTACGACCTCCGCGTCGAGGGGATTGCCGACCCTGCCTCGGGTAGCCCCGAGACCGGCGATCTCACCAGCCTGTCGCAGTGGTACACCTCGCTGCTGGAGCGAGCCGTTCGCCGAGAACCCGCCCAGTACTGGTGGGTGCACCGGCGATGGCGGGGCCAGCCCGGAAAGGCTAAAAAGGCGAAGCCGCGGCCCGCCGCCTGAGTGCGCCGGCGGCAACCCCCGCCCGAGTGACCCCCCCGCCATGCCCGACTGGATGCCGATCGCCGAGGCGTCGGAGTGTCCGCCCGGCACCAGCCTCGAGAGGGTTGCCGATGGACGGATGGTGGCGATCGCCAACGTCGATGGCGTGCTCCATGCGATCGATGGTCTCTGCCCGCATCAGGGCGGGCCGCTCGGCACGGGGCAGCTCTGCGGCGCGGTTCTCACCTGCCCGTGGCACGGCTGGCAGTTCGACGTGACCACGGGGCGGCATCGGGTGTCGGCCACGGTTCGGCAGGCCGTGCACGAGGTCCGCGTGCACGACGGCAGAATCGAGGTCCGTCTGGGCGGCAACTCGGCTGCCGTGGAGCCGAACCGATGATCGAGTATCGGTGCTTCCGCAACGACGATCCGCCGCGGCTGGCCGATGTCTGGCGCACGGCGGAACTCGGGCCCTGCGGCTTCCAGCCCATGACGTCGGCATGGCTCGAGGCGTGTGTCTTTTCAAAGCCCTACTTCGATCGCGAGGGCCTCCTGGTCGCAGTGGACGGGGATCGCGTGGTGGGCTTCGCGCACGCGGCCTTCGGGCCGAACGCCGACCGCACCGCGATCGACACCACGATCGGCACCACCATGCTGGTGGTGACCGCGCCGCACGAACACCACGAGTCGATCGCCGACGGGCTGCTGGCCCGCACTGAGGACTACCTCCGCCGGCGCGGTGCGCAGACCATCATGGGCGGGGGCACGCCGCAGATCGGCGGGTTCTACCTCGGGCTCTACGGTGGATCCGATCTGCCGGGCGTGCTCGATTCGTCTCCGACCATGCAGTCGGTGTTTCGCCGAGCCGGCTACCTGGAGGCCGAGCGGATCGCCGTCATGCGGCGGCCGCTGGCCGGTTTTCGGCCCCCGGTGAGCCGCCAGCAGATGGCACTGCGACGAGCCTCGACGCTCCGCGTGATCGACGAACCGGCCCGTCGGAACTGGTGGGAGGCGGCCACCACGACCGGCATCGCGGTGCGGCGCTACGAACTCCGCGACGAGGCCGAGAAACTGCTCGGCAGCGGCACGTTCTGGGACATGCAGCCGCTGGCGACGGCCTGGGGTGTGCATGCCACCGGCCTGATGCGGGTGGACGTGGACGGCGGCCGACGACGGCAGGGCTACGCCAACTACCTGCTCGCCGAGGCGCTGCACGACCTCGCCCAGGAGGGCGTGGCGTTGGCGGAGACGCACGTTTCGGAGGCCCACGAGGCGGCGATCAAGCTGTTCTTCAAGCTCGGCTTCGAGGCGGTGGGGCACGGCACGGTGTTTCGACGCGGGCCCGACGGCCCGAGTGCGTGAGCGATGGGGGCGAGTGTGGATCGAGGGCGGCAGAGGGCAGCCGTACGCCTTACGGCGTTACGCTTCCTGCGGCTCAGGAAGCCCAATCGCGTAAGCGATGGGGGCGAGTGTGGATCGAGCGCGGTAGAGGGCAGCCGTACGCCTTACGGCGTTACGCTTCCTGCGGCTCAGGAAGCCCAATCGCGTAAGCGATGGGGGCTGTTATCGCTCGAGCGCCACGCCGCCGAGCGCTGCGAGGTGTTGCTTCACGTCGTGCGTGGCGTCGCCGGGCGGCGACAACTCGTGGCGGATGCGGGCCGAAAGCGGCCGGCATTGCGGGTCGCGGCGAACATCGGCGAGGTAGTCTTGGAGAAGCGTGCGCCGCTCGGGCGTGGTTCGGAGCAGCCAGTGCACCCAGCACCAGGCCTCGGCATAGTGGTCCTGCGACATCTCACCCGCCGCCGACAGCGCTTCCAGCCGGTCCAGATCGGGTCGCCAGGTCCCCTCCAGCAGGCGGCCTGCCAGATGCGCCACGTGGCCCCGATGGAGGCCGTTGTCGCTCCGCGGCGTCTCGAAGAACTCCGCGATTCCCTCGTCGAGCCAGAGCGGCACCGCGGGAACGACGGCGTGCACATAGCCGTGCGTGGTCTCGTGACGGAGGTCCTCGGCGATCCGATCCTGCCAGGCTGCGAACACGGAGAGCGTGGTGTCGGTCTCGACGAAGAAGGCCCGTCTAGCCGGAAATGAAGGAAAGCGGCGGGCCACGAAGGCGTCGTATCGCGCGGTGTTTTCGAAGAGGTAGAGGTGCACTGGCTCGTCCGACACCGGGAGCCCGAGTTCCTGGCTCACGTCGGTCCGCAGACCGTCGAGTTCGCGGACCAGGCGGTGCTGTCCGGCAAGCGGAAAGTCGGCGTGGATCACCAGTTGGCCGGCCGTCACTTCGCTTCGATCGGGAAGCCCGTCGGCTGCCGCGACCATCGATGCCGCGACGGCCGGCGCCGTGGCCGCCAGGGGCGTGGTCGCAAGGTGGGCGCATCCGCCGGCGGTCATCAGGGCACCGCAGGCCCAGACCGTCGCGGGGTTCGGACGTTTCTCCATACGCGACGTGTACGGAAGCGCGAAGGATGCGTCAACCACGGCTGCCGGCGGGACGCGGCCTCACGTCGAGCAGGATCCCCGCCAGCGACTCCAGCGACGCAGGCCGTGAGAGCACCGCCGACGCGCCGATCCTCGCCGCGGCCGCGGCGGTCTCCGCGCGGGGAAATGAGTCGAGCAGGACGATCGCGGCGCGGGGGCGATTTGCGGCAAGAAGGCCCGTCCAGGTGATCTGGGGGGCTTCGAGGTCGCCGGCATCCCAGACGACCGCATCGGCGTCGTGATCGATCGGCGGCTTTCCAACACGCCGGCCGACGACGGCGTGGCCGGCGGCAGTCACCAGATCGGCGACCGCCTCGGCGTCGATCGCCCGCGTGGCGGCGACCTCCACCCGAGCCGGCTGTCGTGGACGCATTTCCGCGACGCGCCGCGAGACTTCCAGGAGCCGCTCCTCCCGCCGCGCCGTCGCCGGCATGCCCAGCGTGCCTGCCGCACCGATCGCCCGATCGCAGAGCCACCATGCGAGCCGACCGGGCAGCTCGTTCCAGGCCACTTCCTCGACGCCGGGCAGCGCCGGTCCGCTCCGCCGCCGGCCCTCGACGAGCGTTGCGGCCACCGACACGAGGGGCGCCAGCGGCCAGCGTCGCGACACCATCACGCAGTCGCGAACGCTCCAGGAGATCGTGGCCGACGAACTCAGCAGGATCGCGGCCGGAGACCGGTCACGGATCGACGGCGGTGGATCGGCCACCGCGATGGCCGGTGAGGCGGCGTCGATCACTGCGGCGCGATCGGCGATCCATGCCCTGGCGAGCGCGAGTTCGCTGGAAGATTCCGCCGGGCCAATCCACAGCACGGGGGGAACCAGTCCCGATACGGCATTGCCCATGCGCGGTCTCCATGAAGCCCGATCAGAGAGAAGCCGATCGGAGCGAAACCGACCCGAACCGCTGGCGACGCTACCCCAGGATGACGCGCCGAGGCAAGGCGGGCTGTCTGCGGGAGTCCCGAAGGAGGCTGCGCAGGTGCCAACGGTGGCGGGCGAAACCCGCCTTGACCCACTTTCGACGCCGTCGACAATCCGCTGTCGGCTCTGCTCAAGGATGGGCGGGCCAACTTGCGAAGGCGAGCCACGTGCCGCCTTCGAGACACGTTCGGCAGGAGGCCGTCATGCGTGATTCGGCGACGGGGAAGGGGAGAGCGTCTGCGAGGGGCGGCCGTTGTGAGGTGCGGCTGTCGGAGGCGGTGCCTGCGGCGCGGTTCATCGGCTGTGACGACATCGTGGTCGGGGCCTGCCAGGATGAGGCGGGCCGCTGCCGTCCCGGCGACGTCTTTGTGGCCCGACTGACCGATCGCGGCGATGGACACGAGGAGGTGCCGCTGGCGATCGCCCGGGGTGCCGTGGCGGTGGTCGCCGAACGCATCGTCTCGACGGACGGGCTGCCGCTGTGCCTGGTGAGCGACGCCGATTGGGCCCATGCCCGGCTGTGCCACGCGTTGGCGGGCGATCCGTCGCGGGAGATGCGGGTGATCGCCGTGGCCGGCACCAGCGGCAAGACGACCACCGTCTGGCTGACGGCCGCCGTGCTCGCCGAGGCGGGCCACCGCGTCGGCGTGCTCTCGGATCTGGGCTGTCTTGGTCCCGACGACGCCGAGCCGGTTGCGGCCGATATCGCGTCGCCAGCCACGCTGGCCCACGCGCTGGCAGGACTGGCCGCCGCCGGCTGCTCCCACGCGATCGTCGAGGTGTCGAGCCGCATGCTGGCTGCACAGGCGACGGCCGGCATGACCACCGACACCGTCGTGTTCACCAGTCGGGCCGTGGCGCATCTCGACCGCCATTCGACGCCGCGCGCCTATCGCGACGTGCTGACGCGGATCATGGAGACGCTCGCCGCTGACGGATGCCTGGTGACCGGTCTGCCTGCGGCGGCTCGACAGCGGCTGCTGGCCTCGGCGCCGGTGGGCACCACCCTGCTCGCGGCCGGGCTCCGTGCCGACTGCGACGTGCATGCTCGACCGCTCGACGGCAGCTTGTTCGGACGCACCTTTCTTCTTGAGTCGGGCGGGCAGACGGTGCCGGTGGCGGTGGACACGCCGACGGTGCCGTTCGTCCGCGACACCGTGCTCGCTGCCGCCGTCGGCTCGCGCTACGGCGTGACGCTCGAGCATGCGGCCCGGGGCATCGAGGCCGCCGGCTCGGTGCCCGGCCGGCTGGAGCGGCTCGATCGAGGGCAGGACGCTGCGGTGTTCATCGACGCGCCGTCGAGCATGCACGCCGTGTCGTCGTCGATCGCGAGCCTCCGGCGGCTGACGCCCGGTCGGCTGACGGTGATCGCCGACGCAGCGCTCGCGCGACGCCTTGGCGGCAGGGCGTTTGCCAGCCGCCTGGGCCGCTGGAGCGACGCCTGCGTGATCGTGCCGGCGACGGTGGCCTCCGACGAGCCGACCAGCGAGGACGTCGCGGCCTACGCCCGAGTCGATCGGCTGCTGGCTTCGCTGGGCGGTGGCGACTGCGTCGTCGTGCTCGGCTGTCCGCCGCCGCAGGGACATGGGCCACGAGGCCCCTGGGGCGGCCAGACGACCCTGGCCATGCTCGTTGACGGCTGGTTGCAACTCGCCCACCCGGCCGAGGCTCCGTTTGCCGGCCGCCGGGCGGCCTGAGTTCGCCGCCGGCGGTGCAGTCGGGCGATCCCGGTTCGCCATGGACGGGCTGCGGCAGCCTGAGGCACAATCGGGTCGGCTGAGGCGTGCGCCTCGACGCCGAGAGGGATTCCAGCGATGAAGCAGCCTGCCCGATCCGCCACCGGCACCACCGCCGGATCTCCATTCGACGACCTCGGGGTTGCCGTGTCTGCCCAGGAGCCGTTGTCCCACCACACCTGGCTGGGGCTCGGCGGCGCGGCGTCGTGGTTTTGCGAACCGGTCGATGTGGACGCGCTGGCGCGGGTCGTGGCCCGATGCCACGAGCAACGAATCCCGCTGCGGGTGATTGGCGGCGGTTCCAACGTGCTCGTGCCGACGAGCGGCTTCGATGGCATGGTCGTGCGGCTCTCAGCGCCGGCCTTCTGCGGCATCGATGTGCAGCGGCCTGCCGTGAAGGCGGGCGCCGGCGCGAAGCTCGTGCACGTGGTTTCCGCGGCCGTGCAGGCCGGACTGAGCGGATTGGAGACGCTCGTGGACGTTCCGGGCACGGTGGGGGGCGCGCTGGTGGGCAACGCGGGCGGCCACGGCGGCGACATCGGCGAGCGAGTCGCCGACGTCACCGTGATGCACGCCGACGGTACCACGGAGGTTCGCGATCGCTCGCGACTGGCATTCGAGTCGAGGTGGAGCAACCTCGACGACTGCATCATCATCGGCTGCCGCCTCGAACTCGACGACGAGGATGCGACCGCGCTGACCAAGCGGATGCAGAAGCAATGGATCGTGGGGCGGTCGGCCCAGCCGAGCGGCACGCGGAGCGTGGCGATGATGTTCAAGGATCCGCTGGGCACCACGGCCGAGTCGCTCGTGGCCCAGGCCGGCGGCCGCGACCTGCGGGCCGGTGACGCGAGCGTCTATGCCCCGCACGCCAACTACGTGGTCGCCGGACCGCACTGTTCCGCCGACGACGTGCGGACGCTCGTGGAGACGGTCCGCGCACGCGTGCGCGAGAAGCTTGGCGTCGAGCTGACACCGCAGATCGAGGTCTGGTGAGGCCGTGCCGCCCGGGGTTCCACACCAGTCACCGCGCCGCCGTGAACCCGCCGTCGAGGAGGCTGCCCCGGGGCGGCTCGCCTCGTTTCTGGACGAGCATCGCGCCGGCGTCGGGGCACTCGTCGTGGCCGCCGCGGCAATCGGTCTGGGCTGGGCCGCCTGGTCGCGGCTCGGTGATCGCGTCCGCGGGGCGGCGGATCTGATGCTCCATCCCGAATCGATCACGGTGGAGGGTGTCGCCCCGTGGGTGCGAGCCGACCTCAAGACCGAGGCCCTTCGCGACGCGAGTCTCGAAGCGGGGGTGCCTCTCGACGACCCGGAGTTGGTCCGCCGGCTGGCGAGGGCATTTGCGATGCATCCATGGGTGCGGGACGTCGTGTCGGTGACCGCGCGGCATCCCGCCGCGGCCGACGTGGTCGTGCGGTGCCGCGAGCCGGTGGCGATGGTGTCGGTGCCGGGCGGCCTGCTGGCCGTGGACGCGGAAGCCGTGGTGCTGCCAAGCGACGACTTCACGGCCGAGTCAGCCGCCGATTACCCGCGGATCACGGGCGTGCCGTCGGGACCGCAGGGGGCGGTGGGATTTCCATGGGGCGACCCGCTTGTGGAGGAGGGGGCTGCGGTGGCCGCGGTGGTCGGGCCCGACTGGCGGCCGCTGGGCCTCTCCGGCTGCCGGCCGATCGGTGGCGGCCAGACGCCGCGGGCATGGGAGCTCTTCGATGAGAAGGGCCGGACCATCACCTTCGGCGCCGCCCCTGGCCACGAGGCCACCGGCGAGCCCACCGCCGCCGCCAAGATCGCCCGGCTGAGGACCCTGCCGGACGGTGCATCGGCCGATCTGACCAAGGCTCCGCCGCCGGCCGACATGCCGGCGATACCCGCGGGCTGAGCGGATCGTTTCCCCTGGTCTGCGTCCCTGACCTGTGAGGAGTGACCGACATGCGGCTCTCATCGTCAGCATCGATGCTCTGCGTGGTGGACGTGCAGGAGCGGCTCGTACCGGCCGTTGCCGACGGTGAGTCGGTGGTGGCCCGCTGCCGGCGCTTGGTAGAGGCGGCGCGGCTGCTTGGCGTGCCGGCCATGGTCACGGAGCAGTATCGCAAGGGGCTCGGGGGCACGGTGTCTGCACTGGCAGACCTACTCCCACCGCCGCGCGAGAAGCTGGCATTCAGCTGCTGTGGCGCCGAGGGTTTCGTACGGGATATCCCCGCCACGGTCGGCCAAATCGTGGTCTGTGGCTTCGAGACGCACGTCTGCGTCGCCCAGACGACGCTCGACCTCCTCGCCGAGGGCTACGCGGTGTTTCTGGCGGTTGATGCGATGTCGTCGCGGCATGCGATCGACCGCGACATCGCCCTGCGGCGGCTGGAGGGAGCGGGCGCCGTGCCGACCACCTCGGAGGCGATCCTCTTCGAATGGTGCCGCACGGCGTCGCACCCGCAGTTTCAGGCGGTGCGAAAGCTCGTGCTCTGACCCGGATTGCATCGCCCGCTGAGACGCTCGATGGCCGCGGCATGGGCCGGACCGCGGCCGACGATCGTGAGCGTGCGGGCCGTCGCCGAGTCGATGGCGATCGCCACGTCGATTCGGTCGCGGGGCAGGGCGGCTGCGATCCGCTCCGGCCACTCCACGAACGCCCACGTGGCGCGGGACAAGGCGTCATGCCAGCCGATCTCGTGAAGGTCGTCCGGGCCGACGAGCCGGTACAGGTCGGCATGCAGGAGCGTGGCGTCGTGCGCGGCGTGCTCGTGAACGAGGCCAAACGTGGGACTGATCACCTCCGCCGGATCGATGCCGGCGGCAGCGGCGATCGCCTTCACGAACGTCGTCTTGCCCGCCCCAAGATCGCCAGAGAGGGCCACGAATGCTGGCCGGGGCAGGGCGGCCAGCAGCCGGACCGCGAACGGCGTGAGCTCGGCCTCGCCGGTGACGGATACCGACGCGGTGTGCACGTCGGGCTCGGGGCGTGGGTCAGTCATCGAAGGCATGCTCGTAGCCCCGGCGGGCGAGCGGGGCGGTGGATCCGTCGGCCGCGCGGGCCGAAAGCCCACTGCCCGCGACCACCTCACCGATGATCGTGAAGGGCGTGCCGGTAAGGCTATGCCCCTCCGCAACCAGCCGCCTGGCCTCCTCGGCGGGCAGCGCGAGCAGAAGCTCGAAATCCTCGCCGTCGCCGAGGGCATGGTCGAGCGGGGTGCGGTCGTCGCCGGGGTGTGACGCCATGCGGACCGCGTCGGCGTGGATCGGGACGGCGTCGAGGTCCACCACCGCGGCCACCCTGCTGGCCTCCATCATCCGCGCGAGATCAAGCGACAGGCCGTCGCTGATGTCGATCGCCGCATGCACCTCGAACGCCCCGGCGATGGCGAGGGCCTCGCGGCACCGGGGCGCGACGGCCAGATGACGACCCAGCAGGCTGCCGCCGCAGGCCCCGCTGACGACGAGCAAATCGCCGGGTCGGGCGGCGTCACGACGCCAGGCCCGTCCAGGTGCCACGCTGCCGAGAGCCGTGATCGAGATCACGAGCGGACCATCCCAGGCATTCGTGTCGCCACCGGCGAGCGTGGCCCCGTGGGCGGCCGCGCAGGCCAGCATGCCGTCGAGCAGACCACGGCCTATCGCGTCGCCTCCGCGACGAGGCAGGGCCACCGCCGCCACCACGGCCTCAGGCCTCGCGGCCATCGCGGCCAGGTCGCTGAGATTCACCGCGAGTGCCTTGTGGCCAACCTGCCGCGGCGTGCAGTCGGGACCGAGCAGGAAGTCAACGCCCTCCATCAGCATGTCAACGGTGACGACCGTGCGCCGCTCGGCGGGCGGCCGGAGCACGGCGGCGTCGTCACCCGGCGGCACCTCCAGCCGCGGATCGGCGGGAATGCGGGCGATCAGCCGCGAAACGAAGTCGAGTTCCATGCCGCGATTATCAGAGACAGCGGCCGGGAGGAGAATGGCTGGCGGTCACGGCCGCACCCGCCCCGCGTCTGGCCGGTATGGCTAGCGGCGAACCGTGTCGGAAACCATGTGCCCGAAGAGCGTTTCGCGGCCCCGCAGCACGTAGAACTTGATCGGATTGAGGTGCTCCTCGACCGCCTTGTCGAGGATGTAGGCGACATTATCAGGGGCAATCGTCTCCCAGACGTGCAGGCCTACGAGGATGTCGCCCTCCTGAATCCCCTGCTCGGCGGCCGGCCCGCCCTCCCGCACCGACGCCACGACCAGGCCACCGCGGTAGCGAGCCTGGAGCTTCTGCACCTTCGAGGCGGAAGCAGGTGTCAGGCGGAGTCCGATCTCGGCCCAGCAGCGGTCGTCGAGCGATTCGGCGTCACGGGCGATCTCCGCCAGCGGCAGGTCCACCTGCTCCTCGCCACCGGAGCGGACCATGGTGACGGGAATGCTCTCGCCCGGCTTGTGGCCGATCATGGCCCGTTCGACATCGAGCTGCCGTGCGACCGGAATCTCCCCGATCCGGGTGATGCGGTCGCCCGCCTTCACGCCCACGCTCTCCGCGGGGCTGCGGCGGTGCACCGCCTCGACGACCGCACCCTGCCGACCGTCGCAGCGGACGACCAATCCGTGCCAGGTCTGGTCGAGCCGTTCCGCCGACATCAGCCGCGAGACGATGTCGAGCACTCGGTCGATGGGAATCGCGAAGCCGATGCCCTGGGCGCCGGCTCTCACCGCCACGTTGATTCCGATCACCTCGCCGTTGATGTTGAGCAGCGGTCCGCCGGAGTTGCCGGGGTTGATGCTGGCGTCGGTCTGGATGAGGTCTTCGTAGCGCTGGGTGCGGCTCACCTCGACGTTGCGATGGAGCGCGGAAATGATCCCTCGCGTGACGGTGTGCTCGTAGCCGTAGGCGTTGCCCAGGGCGAGCACCGTCTCCCCGATCATCAGGTCGCTCGAGGTGCCGATCGTGGCCACCGGGAGGAGCGTGTCGGTGGCGATCTTGATGACCGCCAGGTCGGTTCGGGGGTCGTGTGAGACGAGCGTGGCGGCGGATGTCTTTCCTGACGCCAGCGTCACCTCGATCCGCCGCACGCCCTCGACGACGTGGAAGTTCGTGACCGCGTAGCCGCGAGGGTCGATCACCACGCCCGTCCCCATGCCGTTGACCCGGCGGACCTCGGCATCAACGCCCTCGTCACCGCCGATCACCTTCTGGCCGTGAATGTTGACGACCGAGTCTCGCTGCGACTCGATCGCCATCACGATGGCGGTGCGGCGTGATTCCGCGAGGGCTGAATCGTGAGCCAGCGTCCCGGCCAGGAGTGCCGGCAGCAGGAGCCACGCCGTCTTCCGCTGCATGCTTATCGCTCCGCACCCCGGTGTGGGCGGTTGCCGGACCCCCGGCGTCCCCCGAACCTGCCGGGAAAATCGGCTCGTTGCCGCCGGCGGTCCACCGGCGGTGTTCCAGCCGGCACACCTTTCCAGCCCGACGGGGTGGCACCGCTGGGCCCGCCGCGGGGCGGGAAGACCTGCCGCGGCGTAAAAATGGGCTCATGTTTCCCGGGATGACCCGCGGGCCGCCTCGTCGTCAGCGGCATTCCCCAGGAGGAGGGGTATCACTTGGAGGATCAGGAACAGCCCGAGGACGGCGAGGACGATGGTCGGCCAGGCATCGACGACGCCTCCTGCCGCGGCCCAGCCAAACTCCCGCGCCATGCCGGCCACGAGCGTGGCGACGATCACGACCACGAGCGCCACCATGATCAGCCCGCAGCCGAGCGAGGCCATCGTGCCCTTGAACGTTCCGAGTTCGGTGAACTCTTCGCGGTGGAGGTCGATGGACCGGCCCTTGGCGAGACTGCGGGGCACTGTTTCGGCGAGTTCGATTGCCCGGGCGGCGTCGGACCACGTGGCGGCGGGAATCGTCTCGTCGGCTTGCGGGGATGAGCCGCGGCCAAGCGCCGCGTCGAGCGCGGCGAGGGTGGCGGCGCCGCGATCAAACGGCCCGGCGTCGGCCGCTCCGTTCCACGTCCACGGTCGCGAAGGATCGTCGGGGGCCTCGATGGTCGCTCCATCGGCAGCTGCCTGAAGCCTGATCGTGAGACCGGGCTCGCCGGCGGGGGAGACCTGCCAGCGCACGGGCAACTGCGCAACGCCCGTGAATCCGACCGCGAGTGAAGGCCAGGCGGAGTCCGCCTCCGAGGTGCCGAGCGTGGAGAGCCGTGCGGGATCGCCCACCACGGCGCGGACGAGGTCGGCGTCACGGGAGAGCTGGGCGAGGACCGCGGCCTTGGAGCGGTCGGTCATCCGGCGTTCGAAGTGTAGCGACTCCGCGGCGGTGTCGACGCCGGCCAGCGAGGCCTCGATCCGGCTGCGGAGCCGGGTGATGAAGGGATGAAGGCGGTCCGGCAGGCAGGGGACGAGCCGGCTCCCCGTGTCGCGACGGATCATGTCGAGTTCGTACGCCCAGAGCATCGACAGCTCGAGCGGTTGCGAGAGGACGAGCGGCCGGCCGGCCTGCACGAGCGTCCGCACCGCTTCCGCGCGGGCATCGCTCCAGCCGTCGGCGCCCACGAACACGACGTCGCAGGTGGCCTCCTCGAGCAGCGGCTCCCAGGAGTCGATCGAGCCCCTGATCCCCAGGCTCGGCAGCGTGCCGGCAGGCACGTCGTGGACGGCCACGATCCGGTCGCTTCGCCGGGCGGCCGCCGTGGCGACCTCCGCGATCCGTGAATCACAGCCTAAAAGTCCGATCCGCAGCATGGCAGGGTGGTGGTATGGTGGTCGGGGCACCGGCAACGACCTGGCGGGTGATGGTCGCTCCGACCCGGGGACGGTGTAATGACTGATGCAGGATAGCCGCCCCGCGGGGGCGGCGGTATTGCCCGCAGGAAGCCGGCCCAACCCATGCATGCTGAAGTGATCGCCATCGGCGACGAACTGACGTCGGGCCAGCGACTCGACACGAACAGCCGGTGGATGGCCGCGGAACTCGGGGTTCTGGGCGTGCCGGTCACGTTCCACACCACGGTCCCCGACACGCTCGAAGCGGGCGTCGAGGCCTTTCGGGCGGCGGCGGTGAGGGCGTCGTTGGTCGTCGTCACCGGCGGCCTGGGGCCGACCGCCGACGATCTCACCCGCGACGTGCTCGCCGCGGTGGCCGGCGTGCCGCTCGATCTGTCCACCGAGGCACTCGCCGCGGTCGAGGCGAGGTTTTCGAGGCGGGGCATGCCGATGCCCGAGTCGAACCGTCGGCAGGCGGTCTTTCCGCGGGGCAGCCGCATCATCCCCAACCCCGAGGGTACGGCGCCGGGTATCGACGTGGACCTGCCCCGCGGTGACGGTGGCTCGTGCCGCGTGTTCGCCCTCCCCGGCGTGCCGGCGGAGATGCGGGTGATGTGGAAGGCGAGCGTCGAGCCTGCGGTGCTGCGGATGCTCCCCGACCGGGCGACGATCGTGCAGCGGCGGATCAAGTGCTTTGGCGCCGGCGAGAGTGCCGTCGAGGCGATGCTGCCCGATCTCGTCCGCCGCGGTCGTGACCCGCTCGTGGGGATCACCGCGCACGAGGCGACGATCACGCTGCGGATCGCGGCACGTGGTCGCGACGAGGCCGAATGCCTCGCGAAGATGGCCCCGACGGAGGCCACGATCCGCGATTGCCTCGGCACGATCGCCTACGGGGTCGAGGACGACGAGATCGAAGACGCGGTGCTCTCCTCCCTTGCAGCACGAGGCAAGACGCTCGCCACGATCGAGTCGGGAACGGCAGGACGGGTGGCGGCGCTTGTGGCGCAGGCCGCAGCCCGTCGCGGCGATGCGGCCGGAGTCTTTCGCGGCGGGACCGTGGTGCCGGCGGGGCTTGTCGATGCCGGGGCCGCCGCCGAAGAGGTTCGTCGTTGCCATGCCGCCGCGGTTGGCGTCGCCGTCGGAGACGTGCGGGCGGCGGCCGAGGGACGCCGGGCGGTGGACGTGGCGATCGCGGATGACGCCGGCACCACCATCGTCGAGCACGTGTTTGGAGGTGGAGCCGACCTGGCTCCCACGCGGGCGGCGAAGTCGGCGATCAACCTCGTGCGGCTGCGCATGCTGGAAGGAGGAAGGCCGTGATGGCTCCCGCCCCCTCCGGAAATCGGCAGACGGTGGTGCTCTTCGCGGGCCTCGTCGTGCTCGTGGCCCTGATCACGTGGCCCTCGTTGATGGGGCGAGTTCAGTATGCCCGCACGCGGGCCGAACTGGCGGCCATTCGCGACGCCGCCGCGCAGGCGGAGCTGAAGTCGGTCGGCAAGATGTTCACGACACTGGCCCGGATCATCGGCCCGACGGTGGTCAACGTGACGTCGAAGAGGCGGCTCACGACGGTGGCCGACGAGATCTTGGCGATGCGCGGCCTGAGGCCGAGCGGCATGACGGCAGAGGAGGTGGGCTCGGGCGTGATCGTGGAGCGCGACGGAGTGATCGTCACCAACTACCACGTGGTCGCCAACAGCAGCGAGATTGACGTCGCCCTGTCTGACGGTCGCCGGTTCACCGCTCAGCTCAAGGGCGCCGACGCCGCCACCGACCTGGCGGTGCTGACCATCGACGCCGACGACCTCCCCGTCGCCACCTGGGGCGACAGCGATCAGGTCGAGGCCGGTGAGATGGTCTGGGCGATCGGGAATCCTTTCGGACTCGATCGCACGATCACCTACGGCATCGTGAGCGCCGTGGGGCGACGGGGCGTGCTGGAAAGCCCGTACCAGGAGTTCCTCCAGACCGATGCCGCGATCAACCCCGGCAACTCCGGTGGCCCGCTCGTCGATGTGCATGGCCGCGTGATGGGGATCACGACTGCGATCGTCGGCAAGGACTACTCGGGGATCGGGTTTGCGATCCCAAGCAACACCGCTCGCAAGGTGTGCCGGGAGATTCTTCAGGATGGATATGTCGAGCGGGGATACCTCGGCATGGCGCTCACGTCATCGCCGCCCGCCGTGACCGGGGTGCTGGTCGCCGCCGTCGAGCCGCAATCGCCGGCAGCCCTCGCCGGCATTCGCCCCGGCGACCTCGTGGTGTCGTTCGATGGCGCGCCGGTTGCGGAGCCCGCCGGGCTCGTGTTGCAGCTGACGCGGACGCCGATCGGCGAAAAGATTCCGCTCGGCGTGGTCCGCGACGGCACGGAGCAAACGGTCGTCGTGCAAGTCGGCCGGCGGCCTCGCTGAGGAGGCTCGTCACCATGATGCACAGGTTTTGAACCTGTGCCTGTCCATCGCGGCGGCTCGCGGAGTTCTCGACTACTTCACGAGCGACGTTGGTTCGAGTTCCGGCCGCCTCCACCGGCCGTCGAGGGCCTCGGGTTTCGGCCAGTAGAGCCGCATGTAGACGACGAACGGTCCCGGCGGTGCCGGCAGCCAGTTCGCCTCGCGATCGGCACCCGGAGAATCGTGCTGCACGTGGATGGTGAGACCGCCGTCCGCATCTCGCTTCAGTGCGGGGAGCATCGGGGAGTTGATCAGATACCGGTCGAGCGGATTCGCATAGAGCAGACTCTCGGGCAAACGGTAGAGCGTGATCGACCAGAACGCGTTGACCGGCGGGAGGCCGTCGGGCGGAAAGCGGAGCGTGTAGCGGGCTTTTCCGCCGTCCAATCGCTGGCCCTGGGCATCGACCGAGCAGACCGGATACATCGCCTCGGCAGCGGAGTTTCCATAGATGCCGAGGGCGGCGGCGGCCATCCGGAAGAGGTAGTTGTTGGCAAGAAACTCGCGTGTCCCAAACACCTGCCCCGAGGTGACTTCTCCCTTGTCGATCCGCGTCTTGAGTGCCGCCAGATCGGCCCAGGCGTCGGCCATGCCCTGCTGAACCGCCCGATGGATGTCGGGCGGGAGCGACTCGGCGTCAAACGGCTTGCCGGGAACGATGCCGAGCCTGGCAAACCGGGCTCGCAGGTCGGTTTCGGAGGGGTGCGCGGGGCAGACCTGAAGCGCACAGTTCAACACGTCAAAAAACCGTGGCGACGTTTTCTGTTCCTCCGGGGACAGGGGCGGGATGAGGGCGATCGGCGGAGCCGCAGCCGGCGGGGGATCGCCCATGAATGAGGACAGGGGTTCGACCCTGTATCCCGCCTGGATCGCCCTGACGTTGTCGAGGTCACGCACGGAGAACAACTGCGTGCGGAACAGCGCCAGAGCCAGATCCGTTTCACACCGAATCACCTGCGTGATCCCGGCTGGAGCGTCCCCCTCCCATGACGGCCCGGCGATCAGAAAGCTGCCGCCATCGTTTCCGGTGGTGCGGCTGCCGAGATAGGCGAAGTTGTGCGTGTAGAAGTCGATCAGCTGCACGCTCCAGTAGCGGTTCTTTTCGATCTTCGGGATCGTGAAGACGAGCGGCTCAGCGCGGAGGTCGATGCCCACCCACGAATAGGGCGTGTCGGAGTTCGGGGTCTGCACCGCGGTGTCGGCGGGCGTGTAAACCCTGGGAACGTTGACGAGCTGGTTGGGGGGCGCCTTGAAGTCGGCATTCGTACGATCGACGAAGTAGGCGTGCTGGATGCGATAGTTGTCCACCAGCGGAAAGCCGTAGACGTAGGCCTCGCGGGCGATGGCCCGGGCCTCGGCCGGCGTCAGGTCCGCCCAGGCGGACGCGGTGCTGCCGATGATCGCACCGGCGACGAGGAGAACGTTGATGGAGGGGCGCATGGAGAGGGTGTCCTGGTGCGGGTCGTGACGGACGGAGTTCAGCCGGTGGCCGCGTCGCCGTCGGCGGGCTTGTCGTCACCGCCGCCCGGCAGGTCGTCGAGCATGCTGGAGAAGTTGAAGTCGCCGCCGCCAAAGGCCGAAAACCCGCCGAGGCCACCGGCCGCGTCGTCGGTCGGGCCGGGATCCGATGATGCCGTGGGCGACTTCGCGACGGGCCGCTCCACCGGTGTGCCCTGGCGCCGGGCCCGCATCTGGCCAGACACCGTCTCGAGCCATTCGGGGTTGGGGAACGCGTACGGCCGGAACTTCTCGAGCGTGCCGGTTTCCTCGTGAATGAACAGTGCCCGCTGGGGGCCGAGCTTCGCCGCAATCGGCGTGTCCACCAACTGGCTCGAGTCGTTGCCGCTCATCTGGAAGAGCACCCGGAGCTCGAACTCCTTGATCGCGTTGCGGTCGAACGTCCGCTGGAGGTTGGTGAGCGAGTCGCACCAGATGACCATGTGGACCCCCACCGGCGGACCGTCCTTGAGAAGCGTGAGGAAGTTGTCGGCCGGGGAGGCCTTCTTGTCGCCGCCGAAGGAAAAGCCGAAGTCGCCGTCGTTCTTGCGGAGCTCGCGGAAGCGGCCGAGATCGCGGACGATCACGAACACGGCCTCGCCGTCGAGCACCTGCTCCTCGAGGCGGCGCTTCACCTCCGCGGCCAGCCGCTCCACGGCGTCGGCGACACCGAGACGGCCGACCACTTCCACCTCGTGCGGCAGGTGTGCCGCCGCCGTGGCGATCAGGATGTCGGGGCGCTCCTCGGCGATCGCGGGCTCCAGCAGCACGAATCGTCCCGGCGTGCCGAGCGCTCCGTTCGGATGGGGGTCGAGCCCGGCCGCCAGGCTCACCATCGACATTGCGAGGATCGCCGCACCGAGATCCTCCCGCTGCCCCACGATCAACATGTTGGCGCCCCCCTGCCGGCGAAAGATTGCCGCGGTGGGATCCTTGATCGCGATCGCATCACCCATCCAGGCGAGAGGGGCCACCAGCTCGGATCCATGGACGGTGCCCGAGGCCAGGAGTTCGGTGAGCAGCGGGTTGAGCGCCGGATCCGCCGCCTGATTGCCGTCGAACACGATCCGGTCGAGGTGCGGGATGTCGGTCCGCCGGTCAGCGAGCTTGCGAAGCGCGCCGAGATACTGCTCTCGCTGCTCGTCCGTGAGAAACACGACCTGAAAGGGATTGTTGCCCTCGATCATGCCGTTGGCGTCGTTGTAGATCGCCTCGCCGGGGCGCGTGAGGAGCCGTGCCGCCGTGTTGTCTTCCGAAAGGATCAGGCTCGAATCGGCCTCGTTGCACTGCAGCGCGATGCGGATGGCCATCTGGCCCATCGTGGCGCGGGGCAAGCTGTAGGAGCCGCCCAGCGTCTGCGAGCCGAGCAGCACGTGAATGCCGAAGGCTCGGCCCTGGCGGACCAGCCGGTCGAGGATCAGCGTCGCATCCTGGGCGATCTTGTCGTCCTCGACGAAGATCTCCTGAAACTCGTCGATGATCAGCAGGATTCGCGGCATGGGATCGGGATGGCCGGTCTGGCGGAAGCCGCCGACGTTCTGCACCGACAGTTCGCGGAACAGATCGCCGCGGCGCTTCAGTTCGCGGTCGAGCTGCTCCATCACCGACAGGCCGAACTCCCGCTCGCTCTCGATGGCGATCACGCGGGCGTGCGGAAGGGCGTAATGGTCGTAGAGCTTGAACTCGACGCCCTTCTTGAAGTCGATGAGATAGAACTGGATCTCATTGGGGCTGTACTGCAGCGCGAGGCTGGTGATCATCGCGTGCATGAGCGTGGATTTGCCGGAGCCCGTTTTGCCGGCGATCAGCAGGTGCTGGCTGGTGCCCTTGCCGAGCTTGAGGTACTGGAGCTTCTTGGCACCGGCCGGTCCGAGCGGCGCGAGCACCTCGTTGGCCGTGCTGCCGTGCCACCATTCGCTCTCCGGCGGGGCGACCCGATCGAAGGGGACGACCACGCGCTTGGCGGCCTTGGCCGCCTGTCCGACCCGCTGGATGATCCGCGTGAACACCTCGTCCGACGGGGCCTGTTCGACGGTGAGCGGCCACTTCGACCACTCCGGATCCTTCCACGTGTAGGTGCCGTCCTTGAGCGTCAGCACGGTGCAGTGCTGCTCGACGTCAGCCAGGGAGAAGCCCGAGGGGACCTGCTGGGAGGGATCGACCGAAAGGATCACGTACACCCCGCAGCGGGCGCCCGACGAGGCGATGCTCGCCAGCCGGCGGGCGCTGGTCTCGTTGAAGTTGGCCGGAAAGTTCG
>JBBAVQ010000017.1:0-21627 GCA_040397625.1 Pirellulales bacterium
AACCTGTCCAAGCCCAACGCCGTGAGGCGTGGGGCGAACCGCCACCAGACGCCGTATCCAACGTAGTGCGCCCGAGGCCTTACGGCCGGTCGGCTTTCATGGGCAGCCCCGAACCGGATCACGCCCGCGGGCGGTGGATCGGGAACAGGATCACGTCGCGGATGCTCGCCGCCGCGGTGAGGAACATCACCAGCCGGTCGATGCCGATCCCGAGGCCTCCCGCCGGCGGCATGCCGTGCCGCAGGGCGGTGATGAAGTCGGTGTCCATCCGGGCCATCGACTCCTCGGCCGCCATGCCCGCGAGCTGCGTGCGAAACAGCTCCTCCTGGAGATCGGGGTCATTGAGCTCGGTGTAGGCGTTGGCCAGCTCCATGCCGGCCACGTAGAGCTCGAACCGCTCGGCCACGTGGGGCTGGCCCGACTTCCGCTTGGTGAGCGGGCAGATCGAGGCGGGATAGTCGATGACGAACACCGGGCCGTCGAGCGTCTTCTCGACGGTGGCCTCGAAGAGATCGCTCTTGATCACGTCGGGATGCCGGCCGGTCGTCTCGATCCCCGCCGTCGTGGCCGCGGTCGCCACGCTCACCGGATCGGTCGGATCGCAGCCGGTCACCTCGCGAATCAGGTCGTCGTATTTCGCTCGCCGAAACGGCGGCGTGAGATCGACGGGCCGGCCCATCCACTCGAAACGTGTGGCCGCCCCGGCAACCTTGGCGGCCTCCAGGATGATGGCCTCGGTGAGATCCATCATCGTCTCGTAGTTACCGTAGGCCTCGTAGGCTTCGAGCATCGTGAACTCGGGGTTGTGCCGCGTGCTCACGCCCTCGTTGCGGTAGACGCGGCCGAGTTCGAACACCCGCTCCATGCCGCCGACGAGCAGCCGCTTGAGATGAAGCTCGAGCGCGATCCGGAGCACCAGCGGCATGTCGAGCGCGTTGTGGTGCGTGGTAAAGGGCCGAGCGGCGGCGCCGCCGGCGGTCTCCTGGAGCGTCGGCCCCTCGACCTCGAGATACCCCCTGTCGGCGAGTACGCGGCGGACCGCCTCGACGATGCGACTACGGGCCACGAATCGGTCGCGGACCCCATCACCATGGATCAGGTCGAGATACCGCATCCGCTGGCGAAGCTCAGGGTCGACGAGGCCGTGATACTTGTCGGGGGGCGTTTCGAGCGACTTCGTGAGAAACTCGAGATGCGAGACGAACACTGTCATCTCGCCGGTCTTCGACCAGCCAAGCCGGCCATCCACACCGACGAGGTCGCCGAGGTCGAGGCAATCGACGATCTTCCAGACGTCGGGGCCGACCTGTTTCTTACCGAGCATCAGCTGGATGCGGCCGGTGCGGTCGTGGAGGTCGACGAACACGAGGCTGCCGGCGCTCCGCAGCAGCATGATCCGCCCCGCGACGCGGACGGTCGGCCCGTCGTCGGTCGCCTTGTCGATCCCGTCGCCCCGGGCCCGCACGTCGGCAATCGGCGCGATGCCATCAAGCCGCCTGCCCCAGGGGTCGATGCCCATCGCGACGAGCCGGTCGAACTTGTCTCGCCGTGCCTTTTCCAGCTGTGCGGCGGTTCCGGACGCGGATTCGGCAGGGGGTCCAGCGGGAGAGGATGCAGGGCCTTTCGATTCGGGAGCGTCGTGCATGGTCGGCGATCGTGGTGGGATAAGAACGGACGGGAAGAGCGTCGGCCGCGATTGTCCGCCATGGACGCGGTTTGGAGAAGCCTGTTTTTCCAGCGGGCGGGCTACACTTCGAGGTGCCTGCCGAGCCGCATGACATGAGCCATTCGCCGCAACCGCCGTCGCTGTTCAGCGTCGAACTCCGCACGGCGCGGTGGGAGATGCTCGTGGACTGGTATCGCGACATCCTCGGGCTGAAGGTGCTGCTGCGCGTGGTGGACGACCACTATGCCCTGCTCGATGCAGGCTGCACGCGGCTGGCAATCATGGGCCGGGCCACCCCCGGCGAGGCGAGCGGCCGCTGGAGCCTCGGCTTCGAGACCGACGACCTCGACGCCGCCTGGCACCGGCTCGGGGCCGCCGCCACCTCGCCGCCGCGGGCCAATCCCGAAGGGTTTCGCGAACTCGTGGCGATCGATCCCGACGGCAACAAGATCCGGCTCTTCTCCTGGGCCCCGGGCCACCACGCATGACGCCTGCGGATTCCGCCCCCGTGCTCATCGGCATCCTCACGGTCTCCGACCGCGCGAGCCGCGGCGAGTATGCCGACGAGGGCGGACCCGCAATCCGCGACTATCTCCGCGACGTGCTCGCGAATCCGTGGGAGCCCCGCGAGCGGATCGTGCCGGACGACCGCGACACGATCGCCGCGGCGCTCCGCGACCTCGCCGACTCGGGCTGCTGCCTGATCGTGACCACCGGCGGCACCGGCCCCGCGCCTCGCGACGTCACGCCCGAGGCCACGGAGCAGGTCTGCACGCGGATGCTGCCCGGGTTCGGCGAACTGATGCGGCAGGAGTCGCTGAAGTATGTGCCCACGGCAATCCTCTCGCGACAGACGGCTGGCATCTGCGGCCGCACGCTCGTCGTCAACCTACCAGGCCGGCCGAAGAGCATCCGCCAGTGCCTCGACGCGGTCTTCCCGGCGATCCCCTACTGCATCGACCTGATCCAAACCGGCCACCCATCACCGCCGCGGCTGGAGACGAACCCGGATCGCCTCGTCGCCTTCCGGCCGAAAGGGTAGGGCTCGCGCGTGACGCTCATGAGCCGTCGCGACTCACGCCTGTGGCCTTACGGCTCACCTTTGAAGCTTGCGATTGCCACCATCGCTTACGCGATCGGGCTTCCTGATCCCGGAAGCGTAACCGCGTGAGCAGTACGGCTGTTGGCTTTCACAGGAGTGGCACTGGTGCAACTTGCAGAGACATGCAGGTTGAAAACCTACGCTACGGGAGGCAGCCCCGAGCCCAGTACGAACCTGACAGACGCGCAGGTTGAAAACCTACGCTACGCGAGTCGTCAGCGGGTGATTGCCCGGGCGATATCGGGGGCGAAGTAGGTGAGGATGCCGTCGGCGCCGGCTCGCTTGATCACCAGCACGCTCTCGAGGGCCGCCTTCGCGCCGTCGAGCCAGCCGTTCTCGGCGGCCGCTTTGATCATCGCGTACTCGCCGCTCACCTGGTAGGCGAAGGTCGGCACGCCGAAGGTCGTCTTCACGCGGTGGATCACGTCGAGCGACGTGCCCGCCGGCTTCACCATCACCATGTCGGCGCCTTCGGCGATGTCGAGGGCCACCTCGCGGAGCGCCTCGTCGGTGTTGGCCACGTCCATCTGATAGGTCTTCTTATCGGCCACACCGAGGCTGGCTGCCGTGCCGAGGGCGGCAGCGCTGCCCACCGCATCGCGAAACGGTCCGTAGAAGGCCGAGGCATACTTCGCGGCGTAGGAGAGGATCGCCACGTCGTCGTGGTCGTGCTCGTCGAGCGCGAGCCGCAGCGACCCCACGCGGCCGTCCATCATGTCGGAGGGCGCCACCACGTGGCAGCCGGCGTCGGCCAGCACCACCGCCTGCCGGCAGAGCACCTCGACCGTGTCGTCGTTGACAATCTGCCCGTTCTTCAAGAGCCCGTCGTGGCCGTGGCTCGTGTAGGGATCGAGGGCCACATCGCAGACGATACCCAGCGCGTCGCCGCACTCCCTGCGGATCGCCCGCACCGTGCGGCAGGCGAGGTTTTCAGGATCGTAGGCGTGGGCCGCGTCGTCGGTCTTCCTCGACGACTCGACCACGGGAAAGATCGCGATCGCGGGGATGCCGAGTCGCAGGGCTTCGCCGGCGGCCCGAAGAATGCCCTCGATCGGCAGCCGCTCGACGCCCGGCATGCTCGCCACCGGCACGCTCATCTCGTGGTCATGCACGAACAGCGGCCAGACGAGGTCGGCGGGCGCGAGCGTCGTCTCGGCGACCGCCCGGCGGAGCCACTGATGCCGCCGCGCGCGGCGGAGACGGGTGTCGGGAAACCGGCCGGAAAAGGGCTGCAGCGTCATCAGGATCTCCTATCGACGATCACGACCGATCCGATCGGCACCGGCGGCGGGGCCGGCTTCCCCACGAGCGTCGCGGTGGCACAGGCCTCGTCGGTCTCCCAGACGCTCACGCGGCGGGCGAGCACGCCGAGCCCTGCGAGCACGTGGGGCGCCACCACCTCGAGCAGGTAGCGGGCCATGTTCTCGGCCGTCGGGTTCCAGGGGAGCACGAAATACTTGGTGGGCTCCGCCACGCGGACGGCTGCGAGCGTCGTCTCGTCTTTCTCGAAGAGGATGAAGGCGTGGTCCCAGTGCTCGTCGAGCCAGCCGAGCATCCGCTTCTTGATGAGCGAGAAATCGACGACCCGCCCGACGTCGTCCACCGCCGTGCCGCCCCCTTCCGCTTCAACCTCGATGTCCACGCGGTAGTTGTGGCCGTGCAGAAACGCACAGCGGCCCTCGTGGCCGTAGAGCCGGTGCCCCGCGCAAAACGACAACTGCCGGATGAGTGAGAGGTGCGTCACTTCGAGGCCTCGGCGAGGGTCTCGACACGAATCGGCAGGATGTCGAACTTGGGGTTCTGGCCGAGGAACCGGCAGGGGTTGTTGTGGAACACCTCGATCGCCTCCTGGAGCGAGTGGCCGCGACGGCGAAACTCGAGGATGCACTCCTGCAGCGTGAAGGGGTCGCTCGGCCCCCAGTCAGCCGATGAGTTCACGAGGATCTTCTCGGTGCCGTACTTCTCCAGCATGTCCACGGCCCGCTTCGGCGAGCACTTGGTAATGGGATAGAGCGTGAAGCCCACCCAGTAGCCGGCGTCGAGGCAGGGACGAATCGTCTGCTCCTCGACGTGGTCGATCCAGATCCGCTCGGGATCGACCTTCATCCCAGCGAGCACCTCCAGCACCTTCTTCGTGCCGTGGGCCTTGTCGGCCAGGTGCGGCGTGTGGATCAGCACGAGTTGGCCGTGCTTCATCGCCAGCTCGACGTGGGCCTCGAGCGACTCGCACTCATTCTTCGTTGACTTGTGGAGCCCCGTCTCGCCCACACCCAGCACGGTCGGCTTGGCGAAGAAATCCGGAAAATGCTTGAGCACCTCGCGGGTGAGCGTGGGGTTCTCGGCCTCCTTCGGGTTCACGGCCACCCAGCAGAAGTGACGGATGCCATACTCCGCCGCGCGGGTCGGCTCGAACTCCGAGATCTGCCGGAAGTAGTCGATGAAGGTTTCGGGATAGAGGCGATCGAAGCCGGCCCAGAAGGCGGGTTCGGCCACGGCCACGACGCCGCTCATCGCCATCCGCTCATAGTCCTGGGCGGTGCGGGCGATGGCGTGGTAGTGGGGCTGGATGATCTGCATGGCTGTGCTCCGGCGGTTCCCGCGGCATCAGGATCTGGCGAAGAGTTCGAGGAGGGCCACGGTCCGCTCCTGCGTAGGACGGTCTTGCCCGAGGGCGGCGATCGCCTGCCTGAGCGTGGCGAGTTTTACGGCCCCGACGGGACCAGCCTGCCGGCCCTCCCGGGCGACCGCCGCGTCGTGACGGTCGAGGAGGGCGGCGATCTCGAGGAGCTGGTGACGGGCTTCCAAGAAATAGGCCTCGATGACCTGATCTGGCGACAGCATGGTGACACCGGGGGGGGCGGGGGGTGGCCGGGATGGGACGTCCGGAGGATCTCCGCTACATAATAGCCTCGCAGCCGGGCCGTCACGGATCGGCCACCGTTGTGTTCGGCCGCCTCAAGCAGCGGTCCGAAACCGCCACTCCGTCCCTCACTCCCGCCCACGCACCATGATTCTCGTCACCGGCGGCGCCGGCTTCATCGGCTCCAACTTCGTGATCGACTGGCTCGCCACCACGGGTGAGCGGGTCGTGAACCTCGACAAGCTCACCTACGCCGGCAACGTCCGGAATCTCGACGGCTTGGCCGATGACCCGCGGCACACGTTCGTCCGCGGCGACATCGCCGACCGCAGCCTCGTCGAGGGCCTCCTGTCCGAGCACGCGGTGCGGGCGGTCGTCCACTTCGCCGCCGAGAGCCACGTCGACCGGTCGATCCACGGCCCGGGTGACTTCGTCGATACGAACATTGTGGGCACGTTCCGGCTTCTGGAGGCGACCCGGGCGTATTGGTCGGCGCTGCCGCCGGCCGAGAAGGAGGCGTTCCGGTTTCTTCACGTTTCCACCGACGAGGTCTTCGGCACGCTCTCCGCATCCGATCCGCCGTTCGCGGAAACCAACCAGTACCAGCCCAACAGCCCCTACGCGGCAAGCAAGGCGGCCTCCGACCACCTCGTCCGTGGCCATCATCACACCTACGGGCTGCCGGTTCTCACCACCAACTGCTCCAATAACTATGGTCCCTGGCAGTTTCCCGAGAAGCTCATCCCGCTGATCATCGCCAACGCGCTTGCGGGCAAGCCGCTGCCGATCTACGGCGACGGCATGCAGGTCCGCGACTGGCTCTACGTCGGCGACCACTGCTCCGCGATCCGCCGCGTGCTGGAGGCCGGCAGGCTCGGCGAGGTCTACTGCATCGGCGGCTCGAGCGAGAAGCCGAACATCGAGGTCGTGAAAACACTCTGCGCGATCCTCGACAAGGAACGGCCCCGCTCCGACGGAACGTCGTACACCTCGCTGATCACCTACGTGAAGGATCGCCCCGGCCACGACCGCCGCTACGCGATCGACGCCCGGAAGATCTCGGGGGAACTCGGCTGGAAGCCGGCGGAAACCTTCGAGACCGGCCTGCGGAAAACGGTCCGCTGGTATCTCGACCACCAGGACTGGGTGGCCGACGTGACCAGCGGGGGCTATCGCGACTGGATCGCGAAGCACTACGGCTGACCCGGACGCCGCCGCCCATGAAAATCGTGCTCGTCGGCAAGGGAGGGCAGGTGGGCCGCGAACTCGTCGGCTCCCTGGCGGCGATGGGCGAGGTGGCGGCGTTCGACCGCGCCGCCGCCGACCTCGAACGGCCCGACGAACTCTCGGCTCTCCTCCGCCGCGAGCAGCCCGACGTGATCGTCAACGCCGCCGCCTACACCGCGGTGGACAAGGCCGAGAGCGAGCCGGACCGGGCCCGACTCGTCAACGCAACCGCCGTCGGAACCATGGCCCAAGTGGCCGCCGATCTCGGCGCCGCGCTCGTGCACTATTCGACCGACTACGTATTCGACGGCACGAAGGCGGGCCGCTACGTCGAGACCGACGAGCCACGCCCGCTCTCGGTGTACGGCGTCACGAAGCTCGAGGGCGAGCGGGCCGTGGCGGCGTCGGGCTGCCGCCACTGGGTCTTCCGCACCACGTGGGTCTACGCCGCCCACGGCCACAACTTCGTCCGTACCATGCTCCGGCTCGGTCGCGAGCGAGACGAACTCCGCGTGGTCGACGACCAGTTCGGCGCGCCGACGGCGGCGCGGCTGATCGCCGAGGTGACGGCGGCCTGCATCGGCCGGCTCGCGGCCGGCTCGCCCCCCGCCACGGGCGTCTACCATCTCGCTCCGCACGGCGAGACGACCTGGTGCCGGTTCGCCCGCACGATCCTCGCGGCGGCCCGCGAGCGGGGCGCTTCGCTTCGCTGCACCCCGGAAAACGTGGTCGGAATCGGCACGGCCGACTACCCGCTCCCCGCCCGTCGGCCGGCCAACTCGCGGCTCGACACGACGAAGCTCGAAACTGCCCTCAACATCCGGCTGCCGGAGTGGCAGGATGATGTACCGGCCGTCGCCGCCGCCCTCGTCGCCGACTCCCCCTCCTGATCACCGGATTGCTCCGCATGCAGACACGCAAAGGCATCATCCTCGCCGGCGGAGCCGGCTCCCGGCTCCACCCGGTCACGCTTGCCGTTTCGAAGCAGCTGATGCCGGTCTACGACAAGCCGATGATCTACTACCCGCTGAGCGTGCTGCTGCTCGCGGGCATCCGTGAAATCCTCGTGATTTCCACGCCGCAGGACACGCCGAGGTTTCGGGAGTTGCTCGGCGACGGCGTCAGCTGGGGCGTCGACATCCGCTACGCCGTGCAGCCGAGCCCCGACGGCCTCGCCCAGGCCTTCATCATCGGCGCGGAATTCCTCGGAGGCGGCCCGTCGGTGCTCGTGCTCGGCGACAATATCTTCTACGGCCACGGCCTGAGCGAACGGCTCAAGACAGCGAGCCGGCAGACGACGGGTGCCACCGTCTTCGCCTATCCCGTCGCTGACCCGGAGCGATACGGCGTCGTGGAGTTCGACCCCAGTGGCCGCGCCCGGTCAATCGAGGAGAAGCCGAAGGCGGCCAAGAGCCGCTACGCCGTCACCGGGCTCTACTTCTACGACCCCCAGGTGGTCGAGATCGCCAAGACCATGAAGCCGAGCGCCCGCGGCGAGCTCGAGATCACCGACGTCAACCGCGTCTACCTCGAGCGGAAGCAGCTCGACGTGCAGGTGATGGGCCGCGGCGATGCCTGGCTCGACACCGGCACGCACGACAGCCTGCTGGAGGCAGGGCAGTTCATCCAGTCGCTGGAGAAGCGGCAGGGACTCAAGATCTGCTGCCCTGAGGAGATCGCCTGGCGGAACGGCTGGATCGACGACGCCCAGCTCGAACGGCTCGCCGCCCCGCTCGCGAAAAGCGGCTACGGCCGCTACCTCCTCGAACTCAGGAATGAGGAGGGGCGATGAACGTCACCACGACCGCGATTCCCGGCGTGCTCGTCCTCGAGCCGAGGATCTTCGAGGATGCCCGGGGCCATTTCTTCGAGAGTTTCAATCACGCCGCCTTCGAGAAAGCCCTCGGCGAACCGGTGTCGTTCGTGCAGGACAACCAGAGCTTCAGCCGGGCACACGTGCTCCGCGGCCTGCACTATCAGGTCGATCGCCCCCAGGGAAAGCTGGTCCGAGCCGTCCGTGGCTCGATCTGGGACGTCGCCGTCGACATTCGCCCCGAGTCGTCGGCGTTCGGCACGTGGGTGGCCTGCGAGATCTCCGCTGAGAACCGCCGGCAGCTCTGGGTGCCGGCCGGACTCGCCCACGGATTCCTCGTGCTCTCGGAATCGGCCGAGGTGCTCTACAAAACGACCGACTACTACTCGCCCCCGGGCGAGCGGTGCATCGTCTGGAACGATCCGGACCTGGCGGTCGAGTGGCCGCTCGCCGCCGAGCCGGTGGTGTCGGCGAAGGACCAGCAGGGGATGTCGTTCGCCGAGGCCGTGCCGCGAATCCAGGCCTGACGCGAATCCAGGCCTGACACGCAGGCGGCGCGGCCTGTCGTGCCATACGGCTCACACGTGATCCTCGCACCCGCCCCCATCGCTTACGCGATTGGGCTTCCTGATCCGGGAAGCGTAACCGCGTGAGCGGTACGGCTGAATCTCGCTTGGGACGAGACTGGGAGGATGCACACGGATCACGTGCGACGCGTGTCAGAGCTGCGTGGGGTTGGGTGCGTCGCCGTAGACCGCCTTCGGATCGAAGGCTTTTTCCTGCTCGAGGAACTCCAGGGCCGTGCCCGCTGCCCGCTCGGCGCCGACCGGCACCTTCCGGTAGAAGCACGACCGGTAGCCCACGTGGCAGCTCGCCCCGCCCGCGATCTCGACGCGGAGCCAGACGCAGTCCTGATCGTCGTCGATCCGCATCTCGACCACCTTCTGGACGAGGCCGCTGGTGGCTCCCTTGTGCCAGAGCTGCTGGCGGCTCCGGCTCCAGTAGTGGGCCTCGCCGGTTTCGATGGTCTTCGTGAGCGCCTCGCGGTTCATCACCGCCACCATCAGCACCTCGCCCGAGGCGTAGTCGGTGGTCACGCAGGGAATCAGGCCTGCGGCATCGAACTTGGGAGCCAGATCCTGCCCCTCCTCGACCTGCTCCACGGTCACCCGCTTCCCAAACAGGTTTTCATTCTCCGACGGAGTCGACACGACAGGGCTCCTCGCGAAAGGTGTGGCTCGACTGCTACTATACACCCTGCTTTCCGGCGGTTTTCGCCTGCGGGCGGAGGCGGTCGGACGCGATCCATTCGCCCCGGAGCCTCGCCATGACGCTGGTCCTTCGCCCCCTCACCCTCGTCGCAGCGACCATCCTGAGCGCAGCTCCGGCGGTTTTCGCCACCGACTGGCCGACCTTCCGCGGGGCGGGCCGGACGGCAGTGGCGCCCGACACCGATCTGCTCGAGTCATGGCCTGCCGACGGCCCGCCGCTCGTCTGGGAAACGAAGGGCGCCGGCCGCGGCTACGCCAGCCTCGCGATCGTCGGCGACCGGATCTACACGCTCGGCGACGGGCTCTCGACCGCCGCTGACAGCGACGAATACCTCTCGTGCTTCAATCGTGCCGACGGCCGACAGCTCTGGAAGACCAAGACGGGTGAGCCCTGGAACGACGGCAAGGAATCCTGGCAGAGCTCCCGAAGCACGCCCACCGTCGATGGCGACATGGTCTACGTGATCACGCCGTACGGCTCGCTCGTGGCCTGCACGGCGGCCGACGGCGCCGAGGTGTTTCGCGTCGATCTCAAGGAACGCTTCGGCGGCAAGAAGGGCGATGCCTGGGGCTACAGCGAGTCGGTGCTCGTGGATGGCGACCGGCTCATCTGCACGCCGGGCGGCGAGAAGGCGGCGGTGGTGGCGCTCGACAAGAAGACCGGCGGCGACATCTGGGCCTGCCCAATGGGCGACCTCCGCGGTGCCGGCCACTCGTCGATCGTGATCTCGGAGGTGAAGGGGCGAAGGATCTACGTGCAGACCACCGCAAGCGGCCCGATCGGCGTGGATGCCGCCACGGGCACGCTCCTCTGGCGGTACCCGATCGACCAGACCGTCGCCGTGATCCCCACGCCCATCGTGCGGGGCGACCTCGTGTTCTTCTCGGCCGGCTATCGGCGGGGCGGGGCCCTGCTTCGCCAGGTGCCCCAGGCAAACGGGGGCGTGAGCGTCGAGGAGATCTATGGCCTCAACACCGAACTCGCCAACAAGCACGGCGGGATCGTGCTTGTCGGCGACCACCTCTACGGCGACTCCGACGACAAGGGGATCCCGTTCTGTGCAGAGCTGATGACGGGCAAGATCCTTTGGAAGGAGCGCGGCAGCGGCAAGAACTCGGCGACCGTGATGGCGGCCGACGGGCACGTCTACATCCGCTACTCCGACGGCACGGTGTCGCTGGTGAAGGCCGACCCGGCCGAGTACCGGGAGGTGAGCAGTTTCTCGGCGCCCGGCAGCGGCGACCGGCCGAGCTGGGCGCACATGGTGATCCTCGACGGCCTGCTCTACCTCCGCGAGGGCGACGCGATCCTCTGCTACGACCTGCGGGCCAAATAGCGCCGCCAGACACAAAAGCCGGCGCACAACAACCGTCAGAAAAACAGCCGCCGGCCGCCCGCGACTCGCGCGGACGACCGGCGGCGAAGACGACGGCACCGTCGCTCGCGTCAGTCGTTGCAGTCGGCGACGCTGCGGTAGATGAGCCCGCCCACGATGCCGCCCACGATCGGCGCCACCCAGAAGAGCCAGAGCTGCTGAATCGCCCAGCCGCCGACGAACACGGCGGTGGCCGTGCTGCGGGCCGGGTTCACGCTCGTGTTGGTCACCGGAATGCTCACCAGGTGGATGAGCGTCAGGCAGAGGCCGATCGCGATCGGGGCGATCACGCTGCCGGCCCGCTTGTCGGTGGCCCCATGGATCACGAACAGAAACACCGCCGTCAGCACCGCCTCGATGATGAAGGCGCTCTGCCAGCCGTAGCCGGACACGCCAGGCACTGCCGACGGGGAGTGGTCGCCGTAGCCGTTGCTGGCGAAGCCGCTGGCCACAGCGTCGAATCCGGGCAGGCCGCTCGCCACGAGGTAGAGGATGCCGGCACCGGCGATGCCGCCGACGACCTGCGCGATCCAGTAGGGAATCATGTCCTTGGCCGGAAACCGCCCGCTGGCCACGAGGCCCGCGGTGACCGCCGGGTTGAGGTGGCAGCCCGAGATGTGGCCGATCGCCGTCGCCATGGAGAGCACGGTGAGACCGAAGGCGAGCGAGACGCCAGCGAAGCCGATGCCAAGGTCCGGATACGCGGCGGCCAAGACCGCGCTGCCGCAGCCGCCGAGCACGAGCCAGAAGGTGCCGATCGCCTCGGCGAGAAGTTTGCCGGTCATGAAAATCATCTCCAGAAGGATGTGCCGGGGAGTCCCGCCCGCCTCCGGCGGCCGACTCACCGGCTGGGCAACACGCTAGGGGGGAGCGACCGTGACGGTCAACGGCAATCGTGGCCCGCACGCGACGAGCGGTCGCCCGTCAGCGGAGCAGGGCCAGCAGCCGCGGCCCGAAGATCACCAGGCCCACCATGATCGCCGCTCCGACGGCGACGAGAACGGCGGCGCTCGCCGTGTCGAGGGCATCCTTGACCCGCTGATCGGGTCCCGAATCGAGCGCCCGGGCGAGCGACTCAACCGACGTGTTGAACACCTCGGCCGCGATCACGCCGCCGATCGACAGGGCGACGAGGCACCACTCCACGGGGCTGATTCCCAACCACGCGGCCAGCGCGACTGCCGCCGCCGCGACGGGCAGGTGGGCCGCGAAGCTCCACTCGGTCGAGACGGCGTGGAAGAGTCCACGGAAGGCGTCGCCAAACTTCTCAAGCCACGATCGCTTCGGTGGCTTCCAATCCGACGTCGCCACCGTCACCCGACCTTCACGTAGGGATCGCCCTTCTTCCAGTTGCACGGGCAGAGTTCGTCGCTCTGCAGCGCGTCGAGCACGCGAATCACCTCGGCAACATTGCGGCCGACGCGACCCTGGTTGACGTCAACCCACTGGATCACGCCGTGCGGATCGACGATGAACGTCGCACGGAGGCAGTAGCCCTCGGTCTTCTCGAGGATGCCGAGCTCCGGGGCGAGCTTCTGGGCGGCGATCAGCGGATAGCCGAGGTTCGCGAGGTCGGGGTGCGCCCGCCGCCAGGCGAGATGCGACCACTCGTTGTCGGTGCTCCCTCCGACCACCATGGTGTCGCGGTCGGCGAACGCCTTGAGCTGCTTGTTGAACTCCGCGAGTTCGGTCGGGCAGACGAACGTGAAGTCCTTCGGGTAGAAAAAGTAGACCACCCACTTGCCTGCATAATCGGCGTTGGTGAGCACCTTCATGTCGTCCTTGCCGGTGCCCACGCAGGCCTGGCAGGAGAACTGCGGAAACGTGTCGCCAACGGTCAGCATGCCTGGAATCTCCACGAAAACGGTGCGGGGCGGGTCGCGGCCTCCGGCGGAGTGTACGGAGGGGCCGAAGCCCCTTCAACATGGATTGCTCCATCAATCCGCCCGAGCCTTCATACTGCCTTCATCCTAGGGCCCCGATGACCGACGACCAGCACGACCACAGCCGCCGCGCGATTCCTCGCATCTGCCACGATCCGGTGTCGGGGCGACCGGTGTTTGTGGCGCCCCAGCGCGGGGACAAGCCCGACGACCGTGCGCTCGCCGCGCGTCTCGGCAGCTCGGGCGATCCGCAGGAATGGTGCCCCTTCTGCGCGGGCAACGAGTCGCGCACGCCTCCCGACTTGGCTCGGGTCCCGGCCGATCCGACGGTGCCCTGGCGGGCGAGGATCGTGCCCAACACCTTCCCGATCACGGTGCCGTTCCCGCGGCAGCGAGGCGTTGAAGAGCCCCGGGAGGCGGGCGGCATCCACGACGTCGTGATCGAGTCGCCACAGCATGACCGCTCGATTCTCGACATCGACGCCGACGCGTGGCACGACGTCTGGTCGCTGTGCCGGCAGCGGCTCGCCATGGCGGCCAGCCTCAACTCGCTCGGCTGGGCGACCGTGTTCAAAAACTCCGGCCCGAAGGCGGGCGCCTCGCTCGAGCACATCCACAGCCAGATCGTCGGTATCGACGTCGTGCCGCCCGCGATCGACGCCGAACTGATCGCCGTGCGTCGCGACGCGACGACCTTCCCACGGCTGCTCGAGTCGGCCCGGCGCGGCGGCCGCGTCGTCGCCGAGCGGAGCGATCTGGTGGCACTCGTGCCGCCGGCGCCGCGGCAGCCGTATGAAACATGGATCATGACCACGTGCCCGGAGCCGTACTTCCACACCACCTCTCCGGCGCGGGTCGCGGCGGTCGCCGAACTGACCCGCGACATCGTCGCCAGGCTGGAGCGGCTCGCCCCTGGCTGTCACTACAACTGGTGGCTCCACCAGGCGCCGTTTCCGCGGTCGCTGGCCGACGAATGGGTCGCCGCCTCCTGGCACTGGCACTTCGAGATCGTGCCCCGGCTCTCGGAGTTTGCGGGCTTCGAGATCGGCACGGGCTGCCACATCACGACCCGCTCGGCCGAGGAATCTGCCCGCATGCTTCGTGACGCGGGGTGCTAGCCGGTCGCGAGAGCGAGCCAATCGATGCCGGGCGGCATCCGCTCGGCGCCGTGATCGAGGATCGCAATAGGCACACCCGTGCGACGGGCGATCTCGGCGGCGGCCTCGCGGGCGATCGTTCGAGACGCGGTCGGGCCCTCGTCTTCGCCGGGTGGCGTCGTATGCGAGAGCACGACCACAGCCACCCGCAGTCCTTCGGCACGAGCCGCACATATCGCCGCCAGCGTCCTGCCAATCGCCCCCAGCCGCGCCGCATCGACCAGCACCACGGGCAGTGCAAACTCTTTGGCGAGATCGACGACGAGCGTCTGGTCGCTGAGTGGCGAGAACAGGCCCCCGGCGGCCTCGACAACCACGACGTCGCCGCGGGATCGGCTGGCGGCGAAGCCCGACCGTAGGAGCAGTTCATCCACCCGGCGGCCCTCCGCCCGGGCGCTCGACGGCGGAGCGATGGGTGCCGCGAATGACTGGGGGCAGACGTCCTCCGGCTGCCACCGGCGGCCAGCGGCGTCCCAGAGCCTCCAGGCATCGCTCCGTTTGTCGGACGCGGAGACAAACCCGCTGGCCACGGGCTTGTAGGCGGCTACCGTGCAGCCAGCCGAAGCCAGGTTTCTGAGGATCGCGGCGGCCACCCACGTCTTCCCGACGTCGGTATCGGTTCCGGCAAGAAAGATGCCCTTGGCAGCCATGGTTTTCCGATCATGTTCGAAACGTCTGTTGATTTCGACATCGGAAGGTTCTAAACTGCTGGCAGAAGTTGAGAACGATTCTCAATATTCATTGGATTGCGTAACACACTGGTTTTGAGAGGCCCGTCCATGGTCGCGGTTTCGCTCGACGACGTTGCGGTCGGGACCACGGTTCGAGTGCGGGACATCGCCGGCGGCGACGCGGTGGCGATCCGCCTCCTCGAAATGGGTGTCACGCCGGGCGTCGAAATCCGCTTGGTGGGCAAGGCGCCCTTTGGCGATCCCCTCGAACTCGAGCTCCGCGGCTACCGGCTCTCGATCCGCCGCCAGGAGGCGGCGCGGGTGGCGATCGGCGACCGCTGACGCCTGGAAACCGATGACGTGACGCCGGGCCCTCTCACCGTCGCCCTGCTCGGCAATCCGAACGTCGGCAAGAGCACCCTTTTCACGGCTCTGGCTGGCATTCCCACCAGGGTCGGTAACTACCCGGGCGTCACCGTCGAGGAGAAGATCGGTCGGTTCACGCATCGTGGGCGGGCCATCGATCTCGTCGATCTCCCCGGCACCTACAGCCTCGCGCCGCAAAGCCCCGACGAACGCGTGGCGGTCGACGTGCTCCACGGTCGCATGCCGGGCGTACCGCGACCCGACTGCATCCTCGTCGTGGCCGACGCGACCAATCTGCCGCGAAACATGTTTCTGGCCACGCAGGCGCTGGAGGTCGGCGTGCCGGTTGTGGTGGCGCTCGCCTTGGCCGACGTCGCCGACCGCAAGGGGATCAGGATCGACGTCACCGAACTCTCGCGACGGCTCGGCTGCCCGGTGATCCGGGTTGCCCCGCCGACCGGCGAAGGCGTCGCCGCGATCCGCGACGGCGTGGTGGAGGCGGCCATCGGACCTCCGCCGCAGCCCCTGCACCTTGCCGCCCAGGAGTCTGGCACAGCCGCCCGGCCGGCTGCCGCCGCCGAGGCGATCGCACGCTATGCGGCGATCGAGCGACTGCTTGAGGGCGTGGTCGGCGGAAGCGACACCACGCCACTGATGGAGGATCGGATCGATGCCATCCTCACCCACCGGCTCTGGGGCACGCTCATCTTCGCCGGCGTGATGCTCGCGATGTTCGCTTCGATCTTCTGGCTCGCGCCGCCGCTGATGGACCTGATCTCGGCGGGCATGGATCGCCTGTCGGCCTTCGTGGCCGGCGTGCTGCCCGAGGGTGCAATCCGGTCGCTCATCGTTGACGGCATTCTCGCCGGCGTGTCGGGGACGGTCGTGTTTGTGCCGCAGATCGCCCTGCTCTTCCTGTTCGTCGCGATCCTGGAAGGCTGCGGCTACCTGGCCCGCGCGGCCTATCTCATGGACCGGCTGCTGGTGGGCGTGGGGCTGAGCGGCAAGTCGTTCATCCCGCTGCTGTCGAGCTTCGCCTGTGCGATTCCCGGCATCATGGCGGCCCGCACGATCGAAAACCGCCGCGACCGCCTGCTGACGATCCTCGTCGCCCCGCTGATGAGCTGCTCGGCGCGGCTGCCGGTCTATCTGCTGCTCTGCGGGGCCTTCGTGCCCGACCGCGCGGCGGGGCTGCCCTGGCTGCCGTTGAAGGCCGCGGTGCTCGCCGGCCTCTACGCCCTGGGGGTCGTGGTCGCCGCCGCGGTGGCCTGGGTGCTCTCGCGAACGGTGTTTCACGGCCCGCCGCAGCCGTTCGTGATGGAGCTTCCCGGCTGGCGGTGGCCGCGGCCGGCCGTCGTGCTCGAGCGGGCCCGCGAGGCCGCCTGGTCGTTTCTGCAGAACGCCGGCACGCTCATCGTGGCGCTGAGCATCGTGCTCTGGGCGCTGATGACCTACCCGCGGAACGAGCAGGCGGTCGACACCGACATCGCCGCCCTCCGGCAGTCGATCGATCAACGGATCAAGGCAGCCGACGACGACGATCCTGATCGCGCGGAGGTTGTCGCCCAACTCGAGTCGCTCGACACACCCGAGGGCCTCGCGGCGGCCCGGCAGGGCGCGGCGCAGCGATACAGCGTTCTCGGTCGTGCAGGCCGGCTCGTGGAGCCCCTCGTCAAGCCGCTGGGCTGGGACTGGCGGATCGGGTGCGCGGCCCTGGCGAGCTTCCCGGCTCGCGAGGTGGTGCTCGGCACGCTCGGCGTGATCTACAACCTCGGCGACGTCGATCCCGGGGAGGCCGAGGGTGCCACGGCGCTTGAGCGTCGGCTCAAGGCAGCCCGCTGGGACGGCACAAACCGGCCGGTGTTCACGCTGCCCGTCGCCCTCTCGATCATGGTGTTTTTCGCGCTGTGTGCGCAGTGTGCCAGCACGCTGGTGGTGATCGGGCGGGAGACGGGTTCGTGGGTCTGGCCGGTGGTCACGTTCGCCTACATGACGGCCCTGGCCTGGCTGGGGGCGTTTGCCATCTATCGAATCGGCCTCGCACTCGGCTGGTGAGATGCAAGACGTCATCGCCATCGCCGTCGCCGTCGCCGCGGGCTTCTGGCTCGTCAGCACGCTCTGGCGGCAGATGCTCGCGCCGTCCTGTGCGAAGGCGGCAAACCCGGCCGGCGCCGACGGCTTCGTATCGCTCGGCGATCTCTCGGCCAGCACAAAAAAACCGGGGCGTCCCGAAGAACGCCCCGGCTCATGAATCTGGCTCGCATCGCCGGCAGCCCTGCTGCGGCGGCGGTCGCCCGATACCACGCCGTCCGGAGGACGGCGGCGGGCGACCCAAGGCTGCCGGGGCCACGATGGCCCGGCAGCCGTGTCATCAGTACATGTCGTAGTCGCCGCCATGACCGGCACCGCCGGCCTTGGCCTTCTGATCCTTCGGCTTCTCGGCGATCAGGGCATCGCTCGTGAGGAGCAGCGTGGACACGCTCGTGGCGTTCTGCAGCGCCGTCCGCGTCACCTTCGCCGGGTCGATGACACCCGCCTTGACGAGGTCTTCGTACTCGTTGGTGGCGGCGTTGTAGCCGAAGTTGCCGCTCCCGCCGAGCACCTTCTCGCAGACGATCGAGCCGTCCTGGCCGGCGTTGGAGGAGATCATGGTCACCGGCGCCCGGGACGCCCGCACCACGATCTGGTAACCCACCGTCTCGTCCTCGGAGAGACCCTTCGGCTTCACCTGCGAACTGGCCCGCAGGAGGGCCACGCCGCCGCCGGGCAGGATGCCCTCCTCGACGGCCGCCCGGGTTGCGTGGAGCGCGTCTTCGACGCGGGCCTTCTTCTCCTTCATCTCGCTCTCGGTCGCGGCCCCAACGTTGATCTTGGCCACGCCGCCGGAGAGCTTCGCCAGCCGCTCCTCGAGCTTCTCGCGGTCGTAGTCGCTCGTCGCGGCCTCGATCTCGCGGCGGATCTGCTCGATCCGCGCCTTGATGTCGGCCGACTTGCCGGCGCCTTCGATGATCGTGGTGTTGTCCTTGTCAACGATCACCTTCTTGGCACGGCCGAGTTCGGCGAGGCCAAGACCCTCGAGCTTCATGCCGAGGTTCTCAAACACCGCGGTGGCTCCAGTGAGGATCGCGATGTCTTCGAGCATCGACTTGCGGCGGTCGCCGTAACCCGGGGCCTTCACCGCACACACCTGGAAGGTGCCGCGGAGCCGGTTGATCACGAGCGTGGCCAGAGCCTCGCCGTCCACTTCCTCCGAGACGATCAGGAGCGGCTTGCCCGCGTTCACCACCGCCTCGAGCAGCGGAACGATGTCCTTGACGCTCGAGATCTTCTTCTCGAACACGAGGATGTAGCAGTCCTCGAGCACGCACTGCATCTGCGTGGGGTTGGTGACGAAGTAAGGGGAGAGGTAGCCGCGGTCGAACTGCATGCCTTCCACGAACTCGATCTCGGTCTTGAGGCTCTTGCCCTCGTCAACCGTGATCACGCCGTCCTTGCCCACCTTGTCCATGGCCTCGGCAAGCAGGTCACCGATCTCGGCGTCGTTGTTGGCCGCGATGGCGGCCACCTGGGCCATCTCCTTCTTGCCCTTCACCGGGATCGCCATCTCCTTGAGCTTGGCGGTGATGTCGGCCACGGCCTTCTCGATGCCGGCCTTCATCTGGATCGGGTTCACTCCGGCGACGACGGCCTTGAGGCCCTCGTTGAACACCGCCTCGGCGAGCACCGTGGCGGTGGTGGTTCCGTCACCGGCGACGTCGCTCGTCTTGCTGGCGACCTCGCGAACCATCCGGGCGCCCATGTTCTCGTAGACGTCCTCGAGATCGATCTCCTTGGCGACGGTGACGCCGTCCTTGGTGACCGTCGGCGAGCCGAAGCTCTTCTGGAGGATGACGTTGCGGCCCTTGGGGCCGAGCGTCACCTTGACCGCCCGGGCGAGCTTGGCGACACCGCGCCGCATCGCCTCACGGGCCTCCTGGTCGAATGCCATCATCTTGGCCATGGTTCTGTTCTCCTCTGGTGAACTGGTCTGGTGAGAGTTTGGTCTGGTAAGAGCGGTTGAATGTTCGTGAAACGGTTCGGCAGATCGCCAGCGGCGATCAGCCGAGAATGGCGAGGATGTCGTCTTCGCGCATCAGGAGCAGTTCGTCGTCGCCGACCTTGAAGGGCTCGCCGGCATAGCTGGTGAACACGACCCGGTCGCCGGGCTTCACCTGGAGGGCATGGCGAACACCCTTCGAATCGAGGCGGCCTTCGCCGACGCTGACCACGACGCCGCGGGCCGGCTTATCCTTGGCGGAATCCGGCAGCAGGATGCCGCCGGAGGTCTTCTGCTCGCTCTGCTCACGCTCCACGACCACGCGGTCGCCGAGGGGGATGAGGGTGGACTTCTTCTTGGCGGGCTTCGTGGCGGTCGCGGTCATGGCTCGGGGCACCTCTCGGGGTTTCGGCTATCGGGGATTCGAACGGTACGTTACGGCTGCCGCGGCAGCGCGGGGCCGATGCCGCTGGGCGACCGGGCGGCGAGACGCCTGCCCATTTCGACCGCCAGCGGACCGATGGTCTCTGGTAAGCAACTGGCGCGCCGGAGGCACGCACAACACACGGGCATTGAGTTTCCCCGCGTTTTTTCGCCTATTCAAGCGGTTCCTGGTGATTTCGGCACCCGTCGCCGCTGCTGCCAGAATGGCAGCACATGGTCCGACTTGGTCTTTGGAAGTGGTCCGCCGTTGGGCTGGTGACACCCGTGCGCCGAGTCATGACCGCAAGACTCCCGGCCGCCGGGCCATCGCATGGAAAAGCACCCTCCCACCGGCTAGGCTGCGGTGATCATCGAGTAACAGGCCCACCGGCTTCCCATCAGGTCTCCCATGCCAACCCACAAGCGGATCGATGTCTCCAAGGTGGGCGACGTCACAGTCGTGAAGTTCGTCGACCGTAAAATCCTCGACGAAGCCGGCATCCAGGAACTCGGCGCCGAGTTGTTCTCGCTTGTGGAGCACGACAACCGCCGCAGCATCCTCGTCAGTTTCGACAACGTCGACTTTCTTTCCAGCGCGGCCCTCGGCAAGCTGATCACGCTCGACCGCAAAGTGAAGTCCGTCCAGGGCCGGCTCAAGATGTGCAACATTCGGCCCGAGATCCTCGAGGTCTTCCAGATCACGAAGCTCAACAAGGTGTTCGATATCCGCGGCGAGGAGGCCGAGGCGATCTCGGCTTTCTGACGTCGGGCTGACGTCGGGGCTCGGCCGTCGATCAGCCCGTCGCACGAGTGCGAAAGTGGACACCATGTCGGACCAAACCTCCCCTGGCGTATGGCAACTGTCGATCGACCTGCCGAGTGAGCGCGGGTCGAATCGTCAGGTCACCGACGAGTTGCTCACGCAGCTTGGGGCCTACGGCTGGCCGCCGGCCGACGTCTTTGCCGTCCATTTGGCGGTCGAGGAGGCGATCGTCAATGCGATCGTGCACGGCAACAAGCTCGATGTCTCGAAGAAGGTGCACGTCGAGTGCGAGGTATCGGCCGACCGCGTGCGAGTGGCCATCACCGACGAGGGACCGGGATTCGACCCCGCGAGCGTTCCCGACTGCACGGCCGACGAGCGTCTCGAGGCTCCAAGTGGCCGCGGCGTGATGCTGATGCGGTCGTTCATGACACGCATCGAATACAACGCGGCTGGGAACGCCGTGGTGCTGGAGAAAGTACGGGGCCCGGCCGAATCCTGACGCCCTGCGGCTGCGGGATATCGATTCCTCCCAAAAAATACGCTACTCTCGGAGGTCCGATCCCCGATAGCTCAACGGTAGAGCGAGCGGCTGTTAACCGCTAGGTTGTAGGTTCGAATCCTACTCGGGGAGCTAAGCCACTTCGGCAACGAGTGGCAGTCAGAGGCAGGAGGTGGCAAAACCTTCTGCCTCTCGGCGTTTTTGGAGGTTGTGAGGTTGGGTCGCTTCTCGACCTGCCGTTCTCTGCCACCCCTTGCCAGCATTCTGTGCACCACCTTTTGCACCACCTTTTGCACCACCGTCCAAAAGCGAACCCTTACGGCGACGACAGGGCGATAGGGATTCGAACTCCTCAAGGGGATAGGCACGATGGCTCGGCTCAACGTGAAGGTCGTGCCAGGGTCGTCACGGAACCAGATCGTCGGCTGGCTGGGTGATGCCCTGAAGATCAAGGTCATGGCCCCGCCCGAGAAAGGGCAAGCCAACGAGGCGGTCATCGAGTTGCTAGCCG
>JBBAVQ010000018.1:0-4089 GCA_040397625.1 Pirellulales bacterium
GGAGGGTAGCGGGGGAGCGACCGCGTCACAACCGGAAGCCCCACGGCCTCAACTGGCGTCGCTTTCCAACGGAACGCACTCAGCGAGGGGCTGCCCATGCCCCGCGAGCCGGGCTCTGGGAGGAAGCGAACCCAGGATGGCGAAGCGCAGCGGACATGCAGGGAGCGTCGGGCAGGATGCCCGACGCGAACGTCCGGCGACGGGGCATGGGCAGCCCCGAGCCACGCCAGAGCTCGCACCTCACACGCCAACGAGCGACCGCAAGTCCTTCTCGACGGCGTCGAGTTGCACCACCAGGCGAGCCTTCGTCGCCGCAAGTTCGGCCGGCGGTGCCGGCGGTGCGACGGCGAAGAGATAAAACTTGATCTTCGGCTCGGTGCCCGAGGGCCGAGCGGCCACGGCGTTACCCAGCGGTGGGAAACGGCCGTCTGGCATGAGTGCGCCGTTACCCGGGCCCGCCAGGTCGAAGATCACCACGTCGCTCTTCACTCCCGCATAGATCGTCGGGCTGCCGCCGGGCGTCCAGGTCTGGAGGCTCGCCTGATCGCGAGTGCGGGCCACGTCGAGCCCACCAAACGACTTCGGGGGCGTGGCCCGTAGGGCGGCCATGATCTCCTTCATGCGGCTCATGCCCGTGGCGCCTGGCAGCATCACATTGATCTGCCGCTCCACGTGGCAGCCGTGCTTCACGAACAGCTCGTCGAGCAGCTGGTGTGGCGTGCAGCCCGCCGCCTTGAGGGCCGCCGTCTGCTCAGCCATGAGCAGGGCAGCCACCGCGGCATCTTTGTCGCGGACATGCGTGCCTGCCACGTAGCCGTGCGACTCCTCCGTACCAAACACGAATCGCTCCGGCCCGTGTACATCCACCGCGGAGCAGATCCACTTGAAGCCCACGAGCTGGGTGTCATCGACCGTGAGGCCGTGCGACTCGGCGATCCGCCGCACGAGGCCGCTGGTCACGATCGTGGTCACCACGTAGTCGCCGGGCCGGGCCTCGCCACGGGCCTTGCGGCCGTGGATCGCCTGCTCGCAGAGGATCGCGCAGAGCTGGTTGCCGGTGAACGTGGCCCAGGCGGCGCCGGGCACGAGCGTGAGCGGGGTGGCCGCGCCGAGCCGGTCGCAGTCGGGGTCGCTTGCCATCACGAGATCGTCACCCCGGGCCTTCGCCTCCTCGATTGGCCCCGTGAGCACTGCCGGGTTTTCGGGATTGGCCACGTGACCGGGCACGTTGGGAAAGTCGCCGTCGGGTTGCTCGTGCGGGCCGTAGAGCCGTAGCCGTTCGAAGCCGGCACCCGCGAGCACGGGCACGACGGCCGTCGCCCCGACGCCGTGGAGCGGGGTGTAGAGGATCGAGATGTCGCGCGGACCTGGGGCCGACTGCAGGAGAACCGCCTTCACGAAGGCCGCATCAACCTCCTCCTCGACAAACACCACGCGGCCCTGGGCCACGCCCTCGTCGAATGGCTGCCGCTCGACCGCGTCCACCTGCATCACGCGGTCGATGATCCCCTTGTCGTGCGGCGGAAGCACCTGCACGCCGCCGGCCCAGTAGACCTTCACGGCGTTGTCGGAGGGCGGGTTGTGACTCGCCGTCACCATGATGCCGCAGATGCTGTTGGTGTGGCGCACCGCGAAGGAGAGCTCTGGCGTGCTCCGCACGCCCCGCAGGAAGAACACCTTGAAGCCCGCGGCGAGCAGCACCTCGGTGCAGAGCTTCGCGAAGTGGTCGGAGCGGTGGCGGGTGTCGTGGGCGATGGCGCAGGTGGGCGTCTGGCCGGGGGTGAGCGTACTCCGCACGTAGTCGGCGAGGCCCTGGGCGCTCTCGCCGATCGTGCGGTCGTTGATGGCGTTGGACCCGACGGGATACATCGTGCCGCGACGGCCACCGGTGCCGAAGGGGATCACCGTCCAGAAGGCGTCATCGAGCTCCTTCCAGAGGCCCTTGTCGATCCGAGCGGCGAGTTCGCCGGCGAACTCGCCATAGCGGGGCTGCGTGAGCCAGTCGCGCATCGTGGTCGCGGAGTGTTCGGTGATCGTGCCCGCGGCCCGGGCGCTGGCGATGGAGTCGAGGAGGCGGGCGACGTCGGTGGCGGACGGCTGGGCCATGGCAGTTCTCCGGGGCGGGGGCAGGCGGGAGAGACGGAACGCGAGTCGGACTTTTATACTGCGGCCCGTATGAGCCACCCAGCCACCCGCGACGAACCGTTGATCGTGAGCGTCTCGGGCCTCCGCGGCGTGGTCGGCGCCACGCTCACGCCCGAGGTCGCGGCTCGATACGTCCATGCCTTCGCCGCCACGCTGCCACCGGGGCCAGTCGTCGTCGGTCGCGACGGCCGCCAGAGCGGGCCGATGCTCGCCGCCGCCATCGCCGACCACCTCACGGCCCTCGGTCGCGATGTGATCGACTGCGGCGCCGCCGCCACGCCCACGATCGGGGTGGTGGTCCGCGATCGCGCCGCGGCGGGGGGCGTGCAGATCTCCGCCAGCCACAACCCTGCCCGCTACAACGGGCTGAAGCTCTTTTCGGCAGCGGGCCGCGTGCTCACGGCCGACGCGGGCCGTGCAGTACTCGCGACGTATGAGTCGCTGCCGCCAGGCATGCCGCCCACACCGACTGGCGGGCCGCGGGGCCGCGTGATCGAGCACGACGGGGCGCCGGCGCACGTCGCCCTCGTCGCGGCCTGCGTGGATGTCGAGGCAATCCGGCGCCGTCGGCCGAAGGTCTGGCTCGACAGCGGCCACGGCGCCGGCAGTCGCGCTGCGCGACCACTGCTCGAACACCTTGGCTGCGAGGTCGTGATCGAGGGTGGCACGCCCGACGGCCTCTTCGAGCACGAGCCCGAGCCCACGGCCTTGAACCTCGCGGGGCTGCTGCCAAAGATCGCGGCCTGCGGTGCCGACGTCGGCTTCTTCCAGGATCCCGACGCCGACCGGCTCGCGATTGCCACGGCGGCTGGTCGCTACATTGGCGAGGAGGCGACGCTTGCCCTGGCCGTCGAGGCGGTTCTGGCGAGGAGCCCGGGGCCCGTCGTCGTCAATTGCTCGACGAGCGGGATGACCGCCGCGATCGCGCGGCGGCTCGGCGTGCCGTGCCACGTGTCGAAGGTGGGCGAAGCCAATGTCGTCGATGAGATGCTCGCCCGAGGTGCTGTGCTCGGCGGCGAGGGCAACGGCGGTGTCATCGACCCCCGCGTGGTCCTCGTCCGCGACAGTTTCATCGCGATGGCCCTCGTGCTCGAACGGCTCGCAGTCGAGGCGACCACGGTCGAACGGCTGGCCGCTGCGCTTCCAGCGATGGTGATGAAGAAGACCAAGATCGACCTGTCGCCCGAACTCCGCGGAGCGGGCCTAGCGGCTGGTCTGGCCCGGATCGAGGCGGCGTTTCCGGAATCGTCGGCGAGCCGGCTCGACGGGTTGCGGCTCGACTGGCCCGGGGGCTGGCTGCTCGTCCGCGCGAGCAACACCGAGCCGATCGTCCGGATCGTCGCTGAGGCCGGCGACGACGCGGCCGTCGATGCAGCGATCTCCCGGGCCGCGACCGCGCTTGGCTGAATGAGTCTGCTGCGGGGTCAGGTCGAGTTGCGGACGACCTTGCGGTCGCGGAGATCCTCGGAGAGCAGCCGGATCTGCTCGCGGAGTTCGCGAACCACGCCGATCGGCTGGGCGTGGATCCGGCAGCGGGGGAGCGTGACGTCGCTCGACCAGATCACGATCGACCCGAGGCTGCACACCCGTTGCAGGAGCGGCTGGCGCACGTGGATGTCCTTGATCCGGTAGAGTTCGACATCGTCTACCTCGAGCGAGAGAATGCCGTGCGTCACCCGGAGCCGCTCGGTGGTCAGTTCGTAGGTGGTATGCCGTACGAGCGCCTGCTTCCAGGCGGCCCAGATGGGCGGCACCGCCATCGCCACGAGGAGGCCCGCGATCGTCAGCGGCCCGCGGCCACGCTCCATCGCCAGGTAAAGCAGCGGTGTGAGCCCGATCATGCAGGCCGCGGCAAACGCCCAGTAGCCGCGGATGACCCGCTCCGATGGCCGGCCAATCCAGAGCAGGGATTCGCCCCCGGCAAGGTTTGCCGCCACCGAGAGG
>JBBAVQ010000018.1:4099-21167 GCA_040397625.1 Pirellulales bacterium
CCACCCGTGCGAGTTCCGCCGCCGCCAGCGGCTGGAGGCTGGAGGCTATGGCGTCGGCTTTCGTGATCGGTTCCTCGCTCATGAATGCCCTCTGAGACACTCTAGCACGCTCCGCTGCGGCGGGGTCGGGTTGTGCCGGTGGTGCGGGTCGCCCGCAGGCCGGACTGCACGCCGGGGCCGTTTCGCGGCTATTCTGTCGCCGTCCGGCCTGTCGCCGATCCCCCCGCGAGCGTGTCACGATCGCATGCAGCCACTGATCGGACAGTCCGACCCCGCTTCACCGTCCGACGAGGATCTTGCGGCCCAGGCCGCCCGCGAGGGATCCGACGGCATCGCGTTCACGATGCTCATGGATCGCTTTCGCGAGCGGGTGTGGCGGGTGTGCTGGCGGCTGATGGGCACGGAGCACGACGCCGAGGATGCGGCTCAGGAGGTGTTCGTCCGGCTGTTTTTCGAGCGGGGCAAGTTCGCCGGTCGCAGCCGCTACTCCACCTGGCTGCACGGCGTGGCGATCCGCACCTGCCTGACACTTCGGCGGTCGCGGTCCCGCCGCCGCCGCCGTGAGTCGCCGGAATCAGGGGAGGCCGGCCTTGCCGAGACGCACGCCGATCCGCAGGCGTCGCCCACCGTCGCCGTCGATGCGGCGCACGACGCGCAGAAACTCCTTGAGCATCTCGACGAAGAGGACCGGGCGCTCGTCCTGATGCGGTTCGCGGAAAACCACGACTACGAGGAACTTGCCGAGATGTTCGGCACCACGTCGGGTGCGCTGCGGATGCGGATCAGCAGGATTCGTGAGAAACTTTCCTCGAAGGCGGGCAGGATCCTGGGGGAATGACGCTGTGGGCTGGCGAGCCTCCGCCCGCAAGGTCTTCCAGGTGGCGTTGTGGGCCGGGAAATGCCCCGCGGAAAAAACCGTGTGACACGGCGGCCGGCGGCGGCAACTCACCTTCTGACGCGAGGATGGCGGCGGCACGGGGCCGACGCCGGGGCTCGCGAAAGGCAGCGCGGAGGCGTGCCATGGATGTGCTCGACCAGTTGGCCGACGTGGCGGTGCCGCCCGTGCCGGCACAGCGGTCCTTCACGGCGGGGGTGAGGCGGAAACTCAATCCGCGGCTCCTGGCGGTGCACGTCATCGAGTTCGCCCTCGGCGCGACGGCATGGGCTGTGATCCACATGGCGGCGGCGCTGGGGGCGGCGGTGCAGTACACGGTGACGGGCACCTGGCCGCGCGGCCAGGAACCTGGGGAGACGCGCGGCGACGCGCGGTGAGACAAGACACACGCCGGCACGGCTGCCGGCGCGACGGGTTGGGTTGCGGGCCAACGAACCAATTCCCGCAGGGGTCGCCACGGAGGTCCATGAGGGGCGCCGCGGCAACGGAGGACGATGCAATGACAGACTTTGTGGTGCTCGGACAGACGGCGGCGGAAACTGCTCGCGAGACGGTGAACGTGTCGCGGCAGGCGCTGGTGGATAGCTTCACCCAGGCCTGGACGCAGGTGATCATGATCGCCCCCAAGCTGGTGGCGATGGTGGCGGTGCTTGTGGTGGGCTACGTGTTGGCCCGTTGGGTCGGCGGCCTGATCGCCGTGATCAGCGAGAAGATCGGCCTGCAGACGGCGGCTGAGAAGAGCGGTCTGGCCCAGAGCATGCACGACGTTGGTATTCGGAGGCCGGTGCCCGCGATCGTCGGCGGCCTGACGTTCTGGCTCCTGATGAGCGTGTTCGTGATGGCGGCCTTCAGCATCCTCGGCCTCGAGAGCGTCTCGCTCGCGATGAAGGAGGTGGTGAACTACATCCCGAAGGTGCTCGTGGCGACGGTGGTGGTGGTCGTGGGCCTGCTCGCGGCGACGTTCGTTCGCGGCGTGGTGGCGACGAGTGCGGACCGCGTGGGGCTGACCTACGCCGAGTACCTCGCCGGCGGCTGCTACTGGGTGCTCTCGATCCTCACCTTCATCGCGGCCTTCAACCAGCTCGGCATCCAGTTCGCCCTGCTCGAGAAGCTGATCTTGATCGGATCGGCCGGGCTCGCGGCGGGCTTCGCCCTGGCGTTCGGGCTCGGTGGTCGCGACGTGATGTCGGGCATCCTCTCGGGCTACTACGTTCGCCAGCGTCTCCAGGCGGGAGACACGGTGAGCGTGGCCGGTTTGGAGGGAACGGTTCGTGAGGTTGGCCCAGTGGCCACGATCATCGAGACCCGCGACGACGGCCGGCTGTCGCGGCATTCGATCCCCAACTCGCGGATGCTCCAAGAGGCGGTGCGGTGAGCCGCTGAACGATTCCCCCGCGACCGTGCCTCCAAGTCGGCCGGCGCGAACGAGAGCGTGACCGGCCCAGCAGGGGCCCACGCACGACACGAACGGGCCCGCGGTGCGAAAGTGCCGCGGGCCCGCAGTGCTTTTCAACTCCGTGGCCGATCACCTATCCTGCCCGGGTATGAAACCAACACTTCTCATCCTTGCCGCTGGCATGGGCAGCCGTTACGGCGGACTGAAGCAGATCGACCCGATGGGCCCGTCGGGTGAGACGATTCTCGATTACTCCGTGTTCGACGCCGTCCGGGCCGGATTCGGCAAGGTGGTGTTCGTGATCCGGCCCGACTTCGAGCGAGACTTCCGCGAGCGGGTGATGAGCCGGTTCAACGGTCGGATCGCGACCGACTGCGTGTTTCAGACGCTCGACATGCTGCCGGCAGGGTTCTCCATCCCTGAGGGGCGTTCGAAGCCCTGGGGCACGACGCACGCCGTGCTCTGCAGTCGCGCGGCCGTCCATGAGCCGTTCGCCATGATCAATGCCGATGACTTCTACGGCCGCGACTCGTTTGCCGTGCTTGGGCGGCGGCTTACGTCTCTGCAGGTCGAGTCGTCGGACTACTGCATGGTCGGCTTTACGCTTGAGAACACGCTTTCCGAGCACGGCACCGTCGCCCGGGGCGTCTGCCGCACCGACGACAGGGGGTTTCTCACCGACATCCGCGAACTGCTTCAGGTGCGACGGACGGCCGACGGCGCGGAGGACACGGGGGCGGGGGGTGTCACGAGGCTCACGGGCAAGGAGCCGGTATCGATGAACATGTGGGGCTTCACGCCGTACGTGTTTTCGCAACTCGACGAGTCATTTCGCGTGTTTCTGGCCGCTCACGGCGGCGAACCCAAGAGCGAGTGCTACATCCCGATGACGGTTGGCGAGCTCGTGAAGGACCGACGGGCGACGTGCGAAGTGCTTCGGACCACGTCGAGCTGGTTTGGCGCGACGTACGTCGAGGATAAGCCGATCGTGCAGCGGAGCATCCGGGCACTCGTGGAGGCGGGCGACTATCCGGCCAACCTCTGGGACTGACCTACCACGGGGCGGACGCCGAAACTACTGCCGAATCAGGACCTTCGAGCCCGGGCCCAGGATGTCGATCAGCTCGGCCAGGTCGCGGACCGACACCACGAGGCTGGTTGCCGGCGAGGTGTCGCTCGCCATTCCGGGGTCTTCGACGGCTTCGATTACGAGGCCGTCGGCGAGCACGATTGACGGCTTCGCCAAGGGGTCGGTCATCGCGGCGGCCGCGATCTGGACGTCGCGGCTGGGGCTGCGGCGGACTTCGGCGACCGGGATCGAACTGCCGACGCGGGCCAGGAACTGTCGGCCCACGACCACCGGGAAGCTGCCCGCATAGTTGCCGCCGAGTTGCAGGCTGATCCGTCGCCGCGACACGCTTACCACGGCGTCGAACGAACCGCGAATCACCTTGAGGTGTTCACCCGGCACGAGCCGTTGCGGATCCTCGACCCCGTTGATCTTGGCAAGCAGTTGCCACGACACCCCCAGCGGCAGTGCGATCCCCGGAAGCGTCTCGCTGGCCGCGACGATATGCGGCGGCTGGAGCAGATCCTGCTGCGAGTAGATGACCGTGCCAGCGAGTTGGCCGAGCAGATCCTCGAGCCGTTGGCTCTCCTCGAGACCGAGCGAAGGATCGTCGTACCAGATCGAGAGCGCGGCCAGCGCCTCGGCGTAGCGGCCCGCCGCAAGTTTCTCGTGGGCGTCGGCCCAGGCCGTCGCAAAGGCGGCCGAAGAGCCGGTCGCAGCCGACGACGTCGGCGGCGCGACGCCGCCAGGAAGGGGCGACATGGGCGCGGGTGGCGTGTTGGAGAGCGTCGCGTAGCGGTCGGGTCGCTCGGCGGCTGCGGGAATCGGCGGCGATGCGAGTGAATCCTGGGCCGGTGGTGGTGCTGATTCGGCGGTCAGATAGGTGGGAGCAGTCGGCGGCGTCTGGGTGGTTTCGAGCGCAGCCGCTCCGATGGCGGCCCCGGCGCCGGCAGCGACTGCCGCGATCGCGGCGGGTTGCAGGCCAGCAGCCGGAGGTTCGGCGGGCATCGCGGGAGGCGGTGACGTCGGCATGACAGGTGGAGATGGGATGGCCGTCGCGAAGGGGGCTGCCGGCGCCGCTGGCGGTGCGCTGACGACGGCTGCGGGTGCGGGCGGGAACGCCGGCAGAGCGGTCGGTGCGGCCGGGATGCCAGGCGCGGGAGCCGGTATGGCGACCGGAACGGGTCCAGACGCAGTAGTGGCCAGCGGCAGCTGTCCGGAGGTGACGGGCGGGTTGACCGGGGCTGCCGTCATGGCGGCAGAGGCTGGCGGTGTCGCGATGTCGACGGCGGGTGGCGCGAACGGCGGCGCCTCTGCCGCGGCACCATCGGTCGTCGATGGGCCCTTCTGCACGACCGAATAGGCGCCGTAGAGAATCGTGCCGAACAGCACGAGCACCACGAGCGGCTTGAGAGCCTCCATCGAGTCGGAATCCCTGTCCGAACGGCTGGAATGCCTGGGGCGGCTGGCCATGAAACTGCTTCCTCGGGGTGCGATGCCAGCACGTGAATGCAGGCACCGGCCATCGCCGCCGGCGGGCAGGCTGGGGCGCAGGCTCTGGGATGGTAGAAACCGCTCCGCCCCCCCGCCAGATCGCTTCGCCCGGCAGAAACCTGCCTGCGGCCGCCATGTGGCGTGGCCCCAGTTCGCCGGGGCCACGTATATTCAGGCTGTGCCCAAGCGCAACTTCATCCTCTTTGTCGTGATCTGCCTCTCCTGTCTCGCGGCCTACGCAGCCCGGGAGCAGGCCGCGCCTGGCCGCCGTTTTGGGGAGGTGCTGTCGCTCGTCGAGTCGTCGTATTTCGAACGGATCGACCGTGATCACTTCTTCGACGCTGCCGTCGACGCGGCCCTCGGCGACCTCGATGAGCATTCCGCCTACATCCGCGGCGATGTCCGCACGGACCTGGAGGCTGCGCTCGATCAGAAGTTTGGCGGTGTCGGTCTCGAACTCACGATCGACGAGCGGCTCGGTCTTCCGGTCGTCGCGTCGCCCGTAGTGGGTTCGCCCGCGTGGCAGGCTGGTGTCAGGGTTGGAGACCGCATCGAAGCGGTCGACGACGAGCCCACAGCAGGCGTGCCGCTCCGCGACATCGTGGCTCGCCTGCGTGGTCCATTGGGTGAGAAGGTGGTCATTCGGGTGGCTACTCCGGCCGCCGAAGTGGCGGCCACGCTCGATCCCGGCGCCACTGCCCGACCTGAGGTCGAGCGACGCGATGTCATTCTTGTCCGCGAGATGATCGAAACGCAGAGCGTTCTCGGAGATCGCCGCACGCCGTCAGGAGGCTGGGAGTGGATGCTCGAGGGGGTGCCCGGTGTGGGATTCGTGCGGATCGTGTCGTTCGGTGAACGAACCGCTGCAGAACTCGCGACGGCGATCGATGAGATCGCCGCGACGGAAGATGTTCGTGGCCTCGTGATCGATGTTCGCGGCAATCCGGGTGGATTGCTGACAGCGGCCGTGGACGTTTGCGATCTCTTTCTCGACGAGGGAGTCATCGTGCACACTCGCAGTCGGCGGTTCAGCGACGCCGACGCTGCGGCCACCCTCGATGCCCGCCGGGCGACGGTAGGCGCGAAGCTTTCGGCAGTGCCGATGGTGGTGCTCGTCGACGGGCTCACCGCCAGCGCCGCGGAAATCGTCGCCGCCTGCCTCCAGGATGCGGGCCGCGCGAGGGTCATCGGTAATCGCACGTTTGGCAAGGGAACCGTGCAGTCGATCATCCCGCTCACCGATGACAGAGGCTTGCTCAAACTCACCACGTCGGAGTATCTCCGGCCAAGTCGGGCGGCCATTCACCGCCATTCAGGTGACGGTGATGACGTCGTCTGGGGCGTGTTGCCCGACGTCGGGTATGAGGTCTCGCCCACCGCAGAAGTGATCGCGAGGGTGGCCTCGTGGCGGCGGTTGCGGGATGCGGCGGGGAGGGTGCCCGACGCCTTCGTTGCCCGAGGCCTGCCGCGGGATGTCGATCCGATCCTCGCCCGCGGGCTGGAGGCTCTAGGCGTCAATCTCGGCGGCCAGGAAGAAGCTTCCCGCAACGACGACCATTCCGCCGCTGCCGGCGAGTGATCGTGCCGACCGCAGTGCTGCCGCGGGGCTGGCCGCCTCCTGTGGCGCAGGAAGCCCGGCCGATCGGCATGCGGCCCGCAGTCTGTCGATCGGCGCGGCCCGCGGGTTTTTCAGGTAGCGGGTGATGACCACGTGGTCGAAGAACCCGCGCACGGTGCCGAGCATCTTCTCGATCTGCTTGTCGGCACTGGCGGCGAACACGAGCACCCGCGAGCGATGGCGACCAAGCACCGGGCGAATCGTCTCGACGAGCGACTCCATCGAGGCCACGTTGTGGGCCGCATCGACGATGACGAGCGGTCGGCGGCCCACCGTTTCGATGCGGGCCGGGAGCGTGGCCCGCGCCAGGCCGCGGGCGATTGCCTCGTCGGTCACGCGTATGCCCCGGTCGCGGAGTTGCTCCACAGCCGCGACAGCGAGTGCGGCGTTCTCCACCTGGTGGCGGCCTGCGAGCGCGATCGTGTAGGTGATGGTCGGGCCATCGGCAGGCATGCGCAGGTCAAACCTGCCTCCTGAAAGGGTGTCACCGCTTGGCCGCACGTTGTGGTGATGCACGATAAAGTCGTGGCCGAGTTGTAGCAGCCGCGCCCGGCGACGGGCGGCGATCGCTGCGATCGTGCGACGGGCCGTCGGCTGAGTGGCGCCGCACACCACCGGACAACCCCGCTTGATGATCCCCGCTTTCTCCGTCGCGATTCTCGGGATGGTGGGTCCGAGGAGCTTCATATGATCGAGGCTGATGCTCGTGATGACCGTGACGAGCGGCTGGCAGATGTTTGTGGCGTCGAGCCGGCCCCCCAGTCCGGTTTCGAGAACGGCGACGTTTACGCCGACGTGGGCAAAGTGTACGAAGGCTGCCGCGGTCATCGCCTCAAACCAGGTCGGGCCGCGGCGGCCAGTCCTGGCGGCAACTCGATCCATGGCGTCGACGATCGGGATCACCTGCTCGAAGGCGGCGACGAACTCACGGGAGGAGATCGACTCGCCGTTCACGGCGATCCGTTCCTCGACGGCGTGCACGTGGGGCGAGAGATATCGCCCCACACGGTGCCCCGACTCCTCGAGAATCGAGGCCAGCATCGTCACGGTTGAGCCTTTCCCCTTCGTGCCCGCCACATGGGCCACGGCAGGGCGGAGGTGGGGATTGCCCAGATCACGAAGCAGTCGCCGCATCCGCCCCAGTCCGAAGGTCGCGGACGTGTTACCGGAGGCAGGCACCCGCTCGTAGTTGGTCCTGGCGTCGAGCCAGGCGATCACGCGGCCGCGGTCGCGGTCGACGGTGCGTCGGTGGGGCGACGGTCGCTTTCGCATCTTGCGCAGGTGCCCGTGGCGGGCGTTTCCGGGCCGTGTGATGGGTCTTCGGGCGGTTACGCGGGAGGAATGGAGAGTCTAGTCAGGAGGTTGATCGGATGGGTGGGAAACAGGGATTGACGGTATCCGGCCAGTATTTGACTCTCCGCCTCCCCGGTTGCCACCCGGCCGCGATCTCCGCGGCGTGGGGGTCGCCGCGTTCGCCGCCATGTGCCATGCGACCACGTTCTGTCATCCGCCGCTCCGTCGCGACCCTGGCTATCTTGCTTTGGGCGGCCATCGGCCTCGGTGGCTGGGGCAGCGCACAAGACCCCGACTTCCACGCGGCGTCGGTAAGCGATGCCGGCCCTACCGTCGCCTCGCCATCGCCCATGTACGTCGCCGATCCGGTCGCCGGCGACACGTTTGCTGCGATGCCGGTCGGCGTTGGGGATGGCCTTGCGAAGGCGTGGCCCAGGTGGTTTGCCGGTGCCAGCGGGCTGGTGATGACTCGAACGCTGCCGGCGGGGACCGCCACGATGCAGCCGCTGGGGGGCGTGCAACTTGGCACCGGTGACACCGGTGCCAACTGGCCCGGGGGCGTGGACCTGCATCTGGGCCGTTGGTTCGGCATGCGGCAGCAGCACGCCGTCGAGTTCATCTACTGGGGCGTCTACGGTTTGGGCGGCTCGGCAGATGTTGCGGCGTCGAGCGGCATCGACGCGATCCCGCAGGCTCCCGGTGTCACGGTGGCGGGGCAACCGTCATCAGTGTTTCTATCGAACCTCGACGGTCAGCAGATCAGCCGCTCCGATGTCATCAGCGACATCGAGATCAACTGGGTTTATTCGTTGTGGGAGCGACCCGAGTTCCTGCCCCGCGAGCGGAACGTGAACGTGATGTGGCTGGCTGGATTCCGGTTCTTCCAGGTGGGCGATAACCTCTCGCTCCAGAACAACCCGAGCGACTCGTCGCTCGGTGATCTCGATTTCAACGTGGCCGCGAACAACAACATCTACGGCGGGCAGGTGGGAGCAAAGTTCGACTGGCGATTCCTGCCGGTCATACGGCTGAACATCGTTCCGAAGTTCATGATCGGTGGCAACTCGATCACCAACACCAGTGCCCTGATGCAGCCGGACGGTGCCTACGGTACCTTTACCGCCGACGGCAGCCCGGCGAAGGTTCACTCCACGCTCGGGGTGTTTTCGTGGCTCGGCTCCGTGGATACGGGGCTCGCCTGGGATGTGACCGATCACTGGACCCTGAGCCTGGGATACCGTGTGGTCGGTGTGGGCAACATTGCCCAGGCGGACGGTCAGTGGCCCACGTCGATTACGTCCCCCGACTCGCTCTCCGGGATTGCGGCCGGATCGAGCACGGTCGTGCATGGTGGATTTGCAGGCTTCGAGGGGCGATACTAACGGGCATGAACGAGCCAAAGCCGTCGCAGAGTGCCGTTGATCTTGCCGCCAAGAAGTGCGTGCCCTGCGAAGGGGGCGTGCCCAGGTACTCCACCGCTGAGGCGGAGGCCCAGATGGCGGCGCTGCCTGATTGGCAGCTGACGCACGACGCCACGCGGATTCGCCGCGACTGGAAGTTGCCTGACTTCCGTGCGGCGATCAAGATGATCAACAACGTCGCTGCGCTCGCGGAACGGGAACAGCATCACCCCGACCTGCACCTCGAAGGCTACCGCAAGGTCTGGATCGAGATCTTCACCCACGCCGTCGGCGGTCTGTCGGAGAACGATTTCGTGCTCGCCGCGAAGATCGACGCCGTCACGCCGCGGTGATCACGACTCCGCCTCGGATAGCCATTTCCAGACATCGACCGGGCGATCCTCCGCCAGTTCATGGAGCAGGTCGCCGGCCACTGACCGGGCGCGGAGCATGCCGCGGTGTTCGGCTCGGAGGAACCGCTGGTCGGCGAGCCGGTCGAGGAAGGCGAGCAGGGGGTCGAAGAATCCCGCCACATTGAGCAGCCCGAATGGTTTGTGGTGGATGCCGAGCTGGCCCCAGGTCCAGATCTCGAAGAATTCCTCGAGCGTTCCGATGCCTCCCGGCAGGGCGATGAAGCCGTCGGCGAGTTCGGCCATGGTCGCCTTTCGCTCGTGCATCGACGCCACCACGCGGAGGTCACTGAGGCCGAGGTGGGCCACTTCTTTCTCGAGGAGTGATCGGGGGATCACTCCGATCACCTCGCCGCCGTGCGCGAGCGCAGCGTCGGCAACTGCTCCCATCAAGCCAATTCGGCCCCCTCCGTAGACAAGCCGACGGCCTTGGTGTGCAAGCAGGCGGCCAACCTCCTCGGCGGCGGCGAGGAAGCCATGGTCGACGCCGGGGCTGGAGCCACAGAAGACGCAAAGCGAGTTGAGTTTCGGCATGCGGCACCGTGCGGGGATTCGAGCCTGAGACTGGACCTTTGGAGAGCAGAGTCGCGGTGAGCCTCAGTGGACGTCAACCGAGGCCGCCCATGGCTGGTAGAGAGTCATGAGTTTCAAGGCTGCCGGGGGGGCTGCGGGCTCGGGTTCCTGTTGAACCGCCGGTCGCAAGGCTCTTCGCTGCTGCTCGGCGAGGGCGTGCCGTGCACGGGAAAGAAGACCCGGATCGCGACGTTCTGAAGCCACCTGGGCGAGAGCCGTCAGGGCACGTGAGTCATAAGGCTGAAGACCAAGTTGGTGTGCGGCGACGCGACGCACGCGCGGGCTCGGATCATTCGTCATGCGATCGATCAACGCTCCTGTCACATCGATTCTCAGTGGACTCGCCTTGCACTGCTGGCATCCGATCGCGTGGACGGCGTGGCGGCGAACGAGAGGTGAGGTGTCATGCAACGCTGCGAGCAGCGCGGCATGGCAGCGGTCGTCGGCCAGGTGATCGAGAAGAGCCACACACCCTGCGCGAACCCGCGGCCGACGGTGGGAAACGCCAGCCACAAGAAGGTCGATGGCATCAGAACCCTTGGCGAAGAGGCTCTTCGATGCCCGTTCACGGACGTCCCAGAGTTTGGAGTCCAGTGCGGAAAGTTCGTCGGTCGTATCGGGAGTCATGCTTCTCCGCATCGCTGAGCGGATGAGACGCTCTGCGAATGTCGCTGGTCATGGCAGCGATCACACGAGAGGATTCATCAGCGTACGCGAGAACGGGTATGAGGCCAAGGTGATTCGCGGCATTCGTATAGCGCGTGCTGAGCAGCGGCTGTTGACGGCGGTTGAAAACGGCGGCGCGGGGCGGTCGAAGACGGTGCCCTTGTGATAGTCGCCACCAAGTAGAGCCTTGGGATTCAGCTTGGCGAGAGCGTCTATGATCGCCGTGATCTCGGCGTGAAAGACGTCGAAGCCAGTGAGTGACCGGCTCGGAGCCAACCAGTTCACCATACCGACGTGGACGTATCGTGAATCCGCTGAAACGGGTGGTTCTTCCCGCTCCCAAGCGAGGTCACGTGGGCGGACGGCGATTGACCCCCATCGGGAGTCCATCAGTTGCGCTGCCCAGGCCTGACCGGCTCGCCTTCCGCATCTTTCACAAGCCATTGGCCGCCTTTTTTGTGCAGCAAAACCTTCACGCCTACCAGAACGGTGCCCGGTGTGCCCTTATCAATAACGTTGCCGGACACCCGCACGATGAGGTTGGCAACGGCCTCCGGCGGTCTTCTTTCGGCCTCCACAGCAATATCGGCGCTCGTAATCGCTACTTCGGTTGGCCGCACCTGCTTCAGCACCTCCTCAGCTTCTGCACGTAGCGGGCGAAGGTCTGGATCGAGGGCGGCCAGGATTGTCCCCACGTCCTGCTTCTCTGCCGCGAGGGCTAACCGAGGGAATATCGCCTGCAGATGCTCGCGGTCGGTCTCAACGAGGAAGTCTGCAACGAAGGCACCGAGGCCCGCGATTCCAAGAAGGGCGGCCGCCGCGAGCAGCCATCGTGATTGCACGCGCAGCCAGATGAATAAGACTCCGATGGTCCCGAAACCGCAGGTGACAAGGAGCGGAAGTGAGGATTCTAATGGCATAGGGCATCACTGGTCGGCTACGGCACGCGACCAAAGGATTATCCGCGACGCGATGTTGACGTATGGGAAGCGGCGGATGCGGAGGGATCGTACCCCATAAGCATGGACGCCAACCCACTCAGGATTTCGCTGTATCCGTGCGAGGGGCTCGGAATACTCGACGACAAAGTCCCAGCCGAGCCCAGCGAACCGGTCCTCGTACCACATACGCCCAGCATCGAGGTCCGCGACGACTTCGGGGCGATGCCGAAGTACAAACAGTATCGACTATCACGCAGGCGATCGAGAACCTCGTCCCAGCATTACGACGCGACGTTCCACGATATCCAATAGCTCTTCCGGAAGGTCGCCAAGCTTTCGCATCAGCTTCACGGTTGGATACGTTCCGATACCCTGCACATCGAACGCGCCATTCTTCAGCCTCCCAATACTCGTTGGAATCTCAAACCGCGTTCCTCGTACGCTTGTTGTATGAGGAATGACCGTTTTCAATGCACGTTCATCGTCGAGGACCGGACCGCTGGGAACTAAAGCCGGATGCACCTTCGCTGCTTACCCCATATCTACGAGCCAGACCTCACCCCTTTTGGGATTCGCCATGACCGGCCTCCTCGGCGTCATACATGGCGAACACTGACTCACCGGCCGCCGTAAGTTCCTCATCCGAGAGCGGGCCGGCGTTTGCCTTGGAGATTCGAGCCAACTCGAGAAGAACTGCGTATTGGTCGCTACGCGATAGGGCGGAGAACTTCTGTATCAGTTCGAAGGCGGCATCGCACATGCGTAGGTCCTCACGCCAGCAACAATACCGCACACAGAGACGGCACGCACACGGTATCAGCTTTCACGCGGCTAACGACACAGCTGATCAGCGGCGGACCAAACGGCTCGCCACGCCGCCGGACGCTGCCGCGAGTCAGCTCCAATACCTGGTTCGCCACGCCCCCGGGGTTTACCCCCGTGATTGCCAGGAAGAGGGATCCCGCGCGCCGTGGAGGACAGCCAGCACCTCGACACGATCTGCTGGCAGGATGAAGTAGACGAGATAGCGGAACTGCTTAAGCCTCGCGGCACACACATCTTGCCAAACCTCCGGCGCCGCAGCGTTGGTAGCCAATCCCATCGGGGAACGTTGGCGATCAGCGGCCCGCGAACCATGGCTGAGCAATCATCCCCGACGATACCCGCGAGCCCTTTGCATCGTGTGGTTGGCCATTGCGACGGAGCAATGGGTCGTACTCCGCATGGCCTCCAAACCAAAATCGAGACGAACTCTCCATCACGCTCGATCGCTGGCGATCGATGGTGCAATCCTACGCGGACCGACCAAAGCCTTCCGATCCGCTTGAAATGCAGCGACGAATGCCGCGGATCCTGAAGCAGCAACGGATAGCCACAGTCCGCTAAGTGCTGAAGTTCGTCCGGCAAGGCCCGGTAGTGCCACCAGAAACGCGGGCTTGCTCGATGCTTCATCGATCGGTGCAGCGATCAGCGTCCAAGTCATTTACGGCTTCTTGGACCAGCCAATCAAGCCAACCTTCAGCATCATCAGCTGAGATCAGTTGATCCCACGCAGCGGCGTCAATCTCTGCGAACCAAGCACGAAAGGCGGCCATCTGATCAGGCGGCAGTTGCTGAATCGCGGCCTTGATTTCTTCTACGGTACTCATGGCCATCAGTATCCCGCACGAGCCCACTGCTGCCAACGGCTGGCATCAGAGCTAACGGCAATAGCCCTCGGCGAGGTCAGCTTCCGCATCAGAGGAAATGCTGACAATCATCGACCGAGCTGCATTAGGCGGGCTTTTGCGTCAGCCCAGGCCGACATCGTCGCGCGCCCATCCTCGAGGCGCCGCCTGCGATCCTCAAGAATCTCGCGGTGCCACTCCGGCGACTGCACATCATCGGGGTGGGCGCACAGGCTTTCACAAACGCTTTCGAGAAGGCGCACCTTTCCGGCGACAGAGATTGTTTCAATCGAGATATCCGTTGACATCCGGGCCTCCTCGAATGACTTCAGTATACCCGGTTGCCAGAACGGCAAAGCTTATCAGTGGCTCGCAAACAAGGGAGCATTCATGCCGACCGACTTCATCGCGAGCCCGCTGCATCGCCTGGTTCTGCGTCCCGTGAACTGCCGTCGTCGCTCCGTTGCTCTTTTGAATCTTCCGTGAGCATTCGAATCATTCGCCTCGCAAGAGGCTTCTTGACCTCACGGTGGCGAGGCACTGGCTAAGTGACGCCTGTGACTAGATTGCGCTACCAATCATGCCTGCCACCATGCCTCACCAACACGCAACCGCTTGCCTCGAATGCCTTGATCAGATCGACACGCTTCATGGCATGTCGAGCTCACCAACCTTGCGAGCGCCTGGAATATTTCCGCCAGACAGATCGAGATAGAGATCCTTCAAGTGCTCGACCAAATCTTGCAAGGTCTCGCCTTGCGTCCAGTAATCCGGATATTCCTCCAGGTAGCCGAGCCACCAGTCGCCTTCTTGCCAGTGGACGTACTTAACCGAATGCATGGGACACCTCGCCAAACGTCGTGACGGAGATCGCCGACGGTTCAAGTTCACCGCGAAGTTAGCGTAGAAGGCCAGCCTAGGCCCCACGGCCGAGCCGCGGCATACTTGCGGCAGACGACGAAGCTGATCAGCGGCGGACCACAGACTCAGATTCACCGCTGGACGCAACCCGCCGTCTGATCCAGCGACTGGTTAGCTGGCCTTGGCCGAAACGCGCGGCGCTGGGGCTCCTCGAAGCAAGCCGTCGACGCTGAGATCCTCGTCTATCTCCGGCCAGTGGATGCCATACCCTCCACCAGCAATCACGCAACTTGATCGCTGCTGCGGCGTCGCGTGCAGAAGGCGCGGATACCAGGCCAGCGGAGCAGAGAGTGTCCGGCCGTCGGCCAACTCAGCGACGACGGAATCTTCGTTGCAACTGGCCCGCATGATTCGCTCACCCGGGTTCGCCATGGACTGCCTCCCACTCCTTCAGCAAATCATCGGCGTGATCCTCGATCAGCCGCTCGATGTCGCGCAACTCTGGAGCTCTAAAGCCGAGATTACTCGCCAAACTTACGGGTGACAACCAAAACTTGCACGACGCTTGGTCGCGGCCGATATGGACGTGCGCAGGCTCGTTGGACTCGTGCTATTAGAACTAGACGCGGTACGGGCCACTTCGCAGCACTGTGGGCATCGGGCGTCTCTGCTCTGACTACGGGTAGACGATGCGAAGCCAGCTATCGCTGGAGCTGATCAGCGGCGGACTACGGACACCGCTTTACAACTGGACTCCATCCGCCTTCTGATCCAGCGCCTGGTTAGGCCGAACGCTTCGCAAACGCTCGGACCGCTGCCTTCGGCACCTCAATCGGCACGAAGAAGGTGTCTGGGTAGAGGTAGTCCTCGCCCGACTCATCGACGACGCGGACAAGCCCTTGGGAGGCGGCTTCCGCATCCGCGACAAGGCGATACACCTTTCGCAGTTCCAGCGATGCGGGAACACCTGCATTGCGGATACAGATCGCAAAGCGAGCAGACTTTTGCACGGCTAGACCTTCACAAAACGCTTGAGTTTGAACTCTTTTCGCCCGATTCCTTGGGACTCGGACCAATGTACTTCGGCAAGACGCCGCGTGCCATTCGGAAGGCGGACCTCGGCTATTCCCTTGAGCTTCCGCCACCGAACACCGCCGTAGAGCTTGCGAAGCCGAACTCGCACTCGCACCGAGCGGCCAAGGGCGATGGGCTCAATGTCGTGAATCTCGCTAACGATCGTGAACCACATGGTGCCTGAACCTTGGACAGAGACTGCCTTGGCCTAACGACCCAGCTCAGCAGCGGCGGGGCACGCTGAGCTTGAACTCCCAGAAACGAATCATGCCCCGCTGTCTGCTGCAGCGCCTGGTTCGGCCTGACGTCATTGCAACGCGGCGATCGCTTCGCGCATTGCCGAGAGGACTTTTGCCACTTCTCGGGCCGGATCGTAATCCTTGCGGCCCATCGACAGGGTCTCGATCGGCACGAAGCCGCGATACCCGCCGTCGCGAATGATCGTCGTGAGTCTCTTGTAGTCCGTGAGTGGCGTTTTCAGGCTGCTGCCGAGCGTCTCCTTGATCTGCCAATTCACTGCGTGCGGCACCATCGCTGCGATGTCCGCATACGGGTCGTCCGTGAGATACTTGCCGGTGTCCACCAGGGCACCGCACCATTCGTGATCGACCCGTTTCAGCAGGCTGAGGTGCTCGGGGGCCGAGTTGAGAAAGTCGCCGTGGTTCTGTACGGCGACGATCACCCCAAACTTCTTCCCGTGCTCGGCGCATTCCCGCAGATCGTCGGCCATCCAGCGTTCGACCTCCTCGCGGGACGTCTGGCCGGAGACGTCCCGCCAATCCATGTTGTTATGCGGCCCGGCGAAGACGCGGATGACCGGTGCCCCGAGCCTCGCGGCGGCTTCGATCCACGCCTTCGTCAGGCGCACGCCGTCCGCGCGGACACCCTTGTCCTTGGTGGCGAAGTCGTTCTTCACGCCGGTGCCGCTGATGACAATGCCGCGATCGTGCGTGTACCGCTTCATGCGATTCACATACGTTTCATGCGGAACCCTCGGATAGCCGGGGAAGAAGTAACCAGTCAGGTCCACAGCCTCGATGTCGTGGCGTGCACAAAAATCGCAGACGCCGAAGAGGTCAATCCCTTTCGACGGGTCGGACTGGCTAGCGGTGAGCGGTTCGAGGAACGAGTAGGCGTTCAGCGTCGGCGTCAGCTTGCCTTTCCCCACCCGGCGGATTGGCGTCTGCGCGGCGACCGGCGATGCCGCCGCCAGCAGGGCGGAAGCGGTGAGGCGAAGAAAGCCGCGACGGGCGGGGTTAATCGACATAGCATTCCCTACAAGGCTTGAATCCCGGAGGTCCGCAAACGCCCTCCGCGACCGAACGATGGCGATCAATGGCTTGCGACCATGGGCTGTCCATGCCCCCAGACACTATCGCGAGTCCATTGCATCGCTTGGTTCCACGCCGGGTACTTTATCGGCCCATCACAAGGTCGATACCGGAGAAGATGGCTTCCATCTGTCGCCTTGGGATTTTGCCGACTCGCTCGGTCAACTGCCGTTTGTCGACGGTCACAAGTTGCGACACATTCGCGATGGAATCGCGGTCTAATCCAGTGTGCTTCGCATTGAGAAGCACATTGCCCGGGGCGACAGACCAGCGAAGGTTGCTTGTCAGAGCGACGCACACGACCGTCGCAATCTGGCTTTGGTTCAGCGGATCCGACTGCACCACGACCACCGGCCGACGATAGCCCGGGGCTGAGCCTA
>JBBAVQ010000019.1:0-20835 GCA_040397625.1 Pirellulales bacterium
ACGCTTCCTGAGGCGTGTGCCTGGCGGCAGATCATCGATCCGCAGCCTGCGTGCGCCGCCGCGCGATTTCGGCCACGCTCACGCCCCACACGCGGGCCGTACCGTCCCACGATCCCGTCACGAGCGACCGCCCATCGGCCGCAAACGCCACGCCCCACACCTGATCGGCATGGCCCCTGAGCATCGGCGTCGCGCGGCCGGTCGCCACGTCCCACACCTGCGCCGTCCCATCGGCCGACACCGCCGCCACCCGGCCGCCATCGGGCGAAAATGCCGCCTTCCAGATCTGGCGGGCAGGCCCCGTCATCACGGCCACGAGCCCCCCGTCGGCCACGTTCCAGATCCGCGCGGCGCCATCGGAACAGGCGGTGACCATCATCGTGCCGTCGTGCGAAAACGCCACCCAGTTCACCGGCCCCTCGTGCTGCTCAAAACGCCTCACCTCACCGCCGTCGGCCACGCGGTAGATCCGCGCCGTGCGATCCTCGCACGCCGTGGCCAGGAGGCTTCCGTCAGGCGAGAACGTTGCCCGAAACACACGACTGCCGTGCTTGAGCGGCTCGCCTCGCCGCGTGCCGGTGGCGAGGTCCCAGATCCGCGCGGAGCGATCCTCGGCGGCGGTTGCGAGCAGCCGCCCGTCGGGCGAAAAGTCGATCGCGTACACCCGCCGGTCGTGCGGTTTGAACCAGTCGCGTCGGCGCCGCGACATCCGGTCCCAAATTTGGACGGTACCGTCATCACAGCAGCCTGCTACCGTCTCGCCGTCGGGAGCGAACCGAACGTCGTTCACCCGGCCGACCGCCTTCCGCAGCACGCCCCGCGGTTCGAGCGTAGACGCATCCCAAAGGCAAACCACCGAGTTGGCCATCGCGGTCGCGATCAGCCGCCCGTCACCGGAACAGGTGACCGAAAGCACCTTGTCGTCGCCTTTCATCACCGGTGCCGTGCCGAGCGTGGCGTCCCAGATCCGCATCGTGCCGTCGCCCGCGCCCGTGGCCACCCAGCCCTGCGTGGGGACGGCGGCGACCGACCAGACACGCGCGGTGTGGCCTCGAAGTCGTTCCTGCTCGAGCCCCGTGGCGGCGTCCCAGACGCGCAGCACTCCGTCGTGCGAAGCGGTCGCGAGCCGTCGGCCGCCTTCAAGCCAGGCCACGCCATTGACACGAAATGGATGCCGCATGGCGAATCGCTCCGTCTCCGAATCGACGCTCCACTGTCGGGCGGTGCCGTCCTCGCCCGCCGAGGCGAGTTGCCGCCCGTCCGGCGAGAACGCGACGCCAAACACCCGCCCCTCGTGGCCGGTGAGACACGCCGTTTGCAGGCCCGTCGCCGCATTCCAGAGGCGGATCGTCCCGTCCGCCGCGGCGCTGGCGAGCGACAGGCCGTCCGGCGAGTACGACACCGCGTGGACGGTGCCGTCGTGGCCGCGGAGTTCGCGCTGCTGCTCCCAGGTGCGCGCATCCCAGACTCGTATCGTGCGGTCGCGGCCCCCAGTCGCCAGCGTGCTGCCGTCGCCCGCAAACGCCACCGCATACGTGGCCGACTCATCGGCCCGCAGTTCCCGGATGCACGACCGGCCGGCCACGCTCCAGACCCGCACGCTCCCGTCGCCCGACGCCGTGGCCAGCAGCCGGCCGTCGGGCGAGAACGCCGCCGACCAGACCGCGTCGTCGTGTGATCCGATCGGCTCTGCGCTCCACGAGATCGCTGCGCCAGAACGCGTCCCCACGCGCACGGCGCCGTCGCTGGCTCCGCTCGCGAGCACCGTGCCGTCGGGTGACCAGCCCACGGCCGTGACGTTCCCCACGTGGCCGCCGATCGCCGTCACCGACTCGTCGAGCGACGCCGCCAGGCAGGTCAGTTCGATCGGGCTTGGAGTGCCCGCGTTGGCGACGAGGGCCTTCGCATCGGTGAGGAGCCGCTCCGCCTCCGCCACATTGTCGCGATCCCGGGCAGCCGCCGAGAGCAAGACGTTCGAGATGTAGAGTTGGGCCCGAGCCGCAGCCGCCTGCCGCTCCGCCTCTTCTTCCCGCCGCTCGGCGACGATGCGGGCCTCGTCGGCCAAACGCCGCTCCCGTTCCGCCCGCAGGTAGAAAAACGTGATGCCAGAGGTCGCCGCGAGGAGCGTCGCGACGATCGCGACGGCCGCGGCCGTCGTCGCGCGATTCCTGCGGGCAAACCTCACCAGCGACTCCGCCGTCGTCGGCGGCCGCGCGAGGATCGCCTCGCCCGCGAGCCAGCGGCCGAGCTCCGCCTCGACTTCCACGGCGGTCGCGTAACGGTCGCCCGGCCGCTTCGCCAGACAGCTGGCGACGATCGTCGCCAGCGCGCGGGAATCGAGCGAGCCACAGCCCGCATCCTCGGCTGCCCGCTGCACCGCCGCCATCGATGCCGGGCTCGGGTCGTCGAGAACCCGCGCCGCCTCCACGAACGACATGCCTCGCAGGTCATACGGAAGGCACCCCGCCAGGGCCTCATGCAACACCAGTCCGAGCGCGTAGACGTCGCTGCGGGCGTCCACGTCGCCATCGCCCACGCCGAGTTGCTCTGGGCTCATGTACCGCAGCGTGCCCACGACGTCACCTGCTCGCGTCATCTGCGTGGGGTCGCCGCTATCGGGTTCAATCGACCGCGCCACGCCAAAGTCGATCACCTTCGGCTCGCCGGCGGCGTCCACGAGGATGTTGCCCGGCTTGAGATCCCGGTGGATCACGCCCTTCTGGTGGCCGTGCGCGACGGCCGCGCAGACACGACGAAGCAGCACGACGGTCTCACGGACTCCGAGCCTCGCCTCAACGGCGTGGCGTGTGATCGGCTGCCCATCCTCGACCATCTCCATCACGAAAAACGGCACCACGCCGTCGCCGTCGTGGTAGGTGCCGAAGGTGAAGATCTGCGCGATTGTAGGGTGGCGAAGCCGCGCGAGAATCCGAGCCTCGTACTCGAATCGGCGAACGAGTGACGCCGACGCGAATCCTCCCCGCAGCACCTTGACGGCGACGCTGCGCTCGGGCGCTGCCTGCCGACCCTCGTACACGCGGCCCATACCGCCCTCGGCGATCAGTCGGATGATTGTCACGCCACCGAGGTTGGTGCCGGGAGCAAGCACGCCCCCGCCGCGGGAACCTGCCGGAGCCGACGTTCCGAAGCCAAAGTGCCCATCGGCCTGGCTCAGCCCCGAATGGTCCGTCGCCGACGTGCCCTCGATCGGCACCGAGGTGTCGCGACACGACCCGGAATCTGGCACGTCGGCAGGCATGCTGCCGTTATACCCCGCAGCCTCGGGCGATCCCCGGATTCGGACTACGCTCGTGCCCGCGAAGCCGACTCACCGTTGTGGGGGAGAGCCTGACGGAGGAGGATGTCTCGCGCCTCCGTGATCTGCCGGATGCGGTCTGAGGCCCGACACGTCGTCGTCGAACCGTCGTCCACCAACCGCCGCCAACGGCGAAGCGACACCTGAGCCGCCGTGATGATTGTCACGGGATCGACCGACGTGGTCGTGAGGCCCAGCATCCGCATGAAACGGTGTTCACAAAATCGCCTCGGGCCCACCACAGGCCGCCCGGCCTCCGCCAGCCCACCAGCCGGGAATCGATCCGATCGCGGTTCCATGCGTACATTCCGTGATGGCGTGACGTCCGTAATGGCACGGACCTGGCGACTTCCTAAGCACCCTTCACATTTCTGTTCCGGGACGCGTCAGGCTGCCTGCTATCTCTTAAGGCGAGAATCGCGGCCCCGAGGGGCAAAAAAATCCGCTACGATCCCACGCAGGCTTGGAGAGGGGTTTCGGCACTCAGTCCCGATGACGCAGCATCCCGACCCCGTCGCGTCGCAACTGAACTCGTGCCTTCAGCGTCTCTCCAACGGCGATCTGACGGCACGCGACACGATCATCGCACTCTGCGCCGATCGGCTACGCATTCTCACGCACCGCATGCTGTCGCGGTTTCCCAAGGTCCGCCGTTGGGACGACACGGACGACGTATTTCAGAATGCCGCAATGCGGCTCCACCGCGCGCTCGGGCAGGTGCCGATCGATTCGCCCCGATCGATCATGGCCCTGGCGGCAACCCAGATCCACCGGGAACTCATCGACCTCGCTCGGCGGCACGCTGGCCCCTCGTCGTTCGCTGCCAACCATGCGACGAATCTGGGAGGCGCCAACGCCTCATCCGACATCGACACACCTCAGGCGATCGCCGCCGCGGCCGATCCTGCTGGTTCGCTGGAACGGTGGACCCTGTTTCACGAGGCGATCGCCTCGCTGCCGGCCGAGCATCGCGAGATCTTTCACCTCGTCTGGTATCTCGACGCAGACCAGAAGACGATCGCCGGCCTGCTCGGCTGCAGCGAACGCACGGTGAAGTCCCGCTGGCGCGAAGCCCGCGAGACCGTTCGGGCCGCCCTCGAAGGATTGCCGCCTCAGTAGGCCGCCAGTGACGAGCCGATCGGCCGCGCAGATCCAGCCCAACGCGGTGGGGCGTGGGGCGCGGCCATTACCGACGCGACCTCCTCTCGACCGCGCCCGAGGCCTTACGGCCTTCGGCTTGTACAGCCGGTCACGCGCTGCCCGTGAAAGCCCAACGCCGTAAGGCGTGGGGCGCGGCCAGGACAACGCCCAGATCCTTCCCAACGCCGTAAGGCGTGGGGCCGCCTCAGAAAGCCCAATCGCGTAAGCGATGGGGGCAGCGTTGCACCGCCCGCACTCGATACCGCGTTCCGCGTGCCGACCACATCGGAACCGTGTCAGGCGTCGCCCTCGAGCGCCCGCAGGATCGCGATCGCCTCGTCGAGCGTCGGCGCCGGATAGCCCCGCTGATGGGCCCGCCGATCGGCCTCGGCGAGCAGCAGCACATCGAGGAAGTCTGGGTGCGATTCCAGCCGTTTCCGGGCACGGTGGCCCAGGGTCTGCTCGACGTGGCCGCGGGCCGCCGGCAGCATCTCGATGAGCCATTTCGTCCGGTCGGTCACCAGATCGCCCACGGCCTCCAGCGTGGCCACCACGGCATCGGCCCGATCGATCGCCCGGCCCACGTCATGAACCAACGCGGCCGTCAGCAGCTCCTCGTCGAACGGCCGCTCACGGTGCACGAGGTCGAAGACCTGCAGCGAGTGGTCGAGGGCGTCGCCCTCGGGGCACTTCTGCCGGTCCTGCTTCACGGTGGCCAGCACGGCCACCTCCGCCGCGAGCGCGTCGAATCGGTCGCCGACGAGCGGCCGCAGGGCTGCCGTGGCATCAAGCTCGCGCCGCACCTCGTCGCAGACCTCCCGCGGCTTTGGCAGACGGTCGTCGGGCACCCATCCCCGGGCCACCCGTCGCGCGGCGCGGAAGGTCGCACGCTTGGCGTCGCTGCCGCGGCTCACGCCTCGGGCCGCCTCCTCGGCAATCCGCTGCCGCAGGCGGTCGCGATCCTCCTCGGGTCCGCCCGCGTCGCCTGGAATACTCATGGCTGTGGCAGCGGCCTCCAGCGGATACGCCGGATGTCACCCGTCGTGGCGTAGGTTGCGATCCCGAGCGGCCGACTCGGAATCACCTCGGCACGCACGGAGATGCGCCGGTTCTCGATGTCCTGCTCGACGATCGCCTCGCCGTCCACGAAGCACTCGATCCGCTCCGGCGTCACCTGCACGCGGACGGCGTACCATCGGCCCTTCTCGAAGGTCATCGTGTCGGTCGTCTCGTTGTCGCCGGCATCGCGGCCGTCGATGGAGGAGAGCCCGGTGATCGATCCTCCCCAGCCGCCGAGCACGAGCGTGCAGGAATCGTCGCCGACTGGAAAGGTCAGGCCGCAGAAGAAGTCATTCCCCTCGACGCGTCGGGCTTCGAGTTCCAGTTCATATCGCTGGCGAGGCACCTCGCCGTTCCAGGTGACGCCGTTGAGGTCGGCGCCGGACGGGATGCGGATGGCGCCATCGCACACCTCCGGTTCCGCACCGCCTCCAAAGTGCGTCGGCTGCCATTCGCCGAGCGAAACGCCGTCAAACAGCGACCGCCACTCCTGCTCGACCGCATGGGCCGCGGACGTGATCAGGGCTGCCGCAGCCGCGATCAGGGCATAGGTCATCACAGCTCCCCAGATTGTGCACGCCCTCATCGCATCACCTCCACGGCCTGCTTCACGTTCACGGCGACACCGTCACGCCCAGCTCCTCGGCGATCTCGTCGGCCCGCGTCGCGGCTGCAGAATCCGGGCTGAGCTCGCGAATCGACGCGACGGTATCGGCCAGCTGCTTTCGCAGCGGCTCTGGAACCCGCTCGGCGAGCTCCGGCGTGAGTTCCTCCGGGTCGCCCAACGCGCGGAGGATCCGCGTCCGCGCCGCCTCGAGCTGCCCGCACTGCCGAGCCGCCCTGATGGAGTCCTGGAAGCGGCGGTCCTGGTTCCATTCCCGGAGGAGTGCGGCGGCCTTCGTGCCGGTGTCGGTGCCGCGGTAGGCCGCCGCGCATCGCTGGGCAAGCGCCACGGCACGCTGGGGATTCTCGGTCTCGGCGTCACGTGCCCCGTCGAGCAGTCGCTGCCCGTAGGCCTTCAACTTCTCGGCCACGTACGCGGCCTCGCTCGCCGTCTCCGGGTCGGTCGAACGCGCGAGGGAAGCCATCTTTTTGAGCACGGCGGCAAACGCTGACTCATCGCGGAGCTGCCGGGAAATCGCCGCGAGCTTCTTCAGCTCCTTGCCTTCGAGTACCGCGGCGGGTGATGACCGCACCGCGGCCACGATCAGGTCATGGGCCCGGGCCGGATGCCCGCGGTAGATGCACGCACCGGTGTGGTCAAAGATCAGGCAGTGGGGGATGCCACTGAAGTCCATGGCCCCGGTCACGTTCGCGCTCTCAACGATCGTGAACGTGACGCCCAGTTCGTCGACCACGTCCTTGATCTCGGCCGGCGTGGCATCCTGGGCGTGGGCGCCGATCACCGTCAGGCCCGCAGGCCCGAGCTGCCGATGCAGCGACTCGAGCGTCGGCATGCTCTTGATGCACGGAGGGCAGTTCACGCCCCAGAACTCGAGCACCACCACCCGGTGGGCGAGCGACTCGGGCGAACGGGCTGGCCCCGACACGAGATTCCCGAGCCGGATGCCCGCAGTCGTGATGGCCGCGTCGTCTCCCTCCTCCGCCAACGCGGTGCTCAACGGGGTGAGCACCACCGCCATGGCCCATGCGAACGTCGCGCCCCTGGCCGCGAACAGCGACAGCCACCAGCGGACGGGAGTAGCCATACAGACACCGCACGCAGACAACGGTCTCATGCCTCGGCGGATCCGTTCCGCCGACGTCGGCAGTCTACCGCTGCGGTGCGTCGTCCGTCAGCAGTTCTTCCAGGAGCGCGTTGGCCGCGTACACCTTCTGCAGGGCCGCCACGATGCCCGCTGCGTCCACGGCCACCGCGCGGGCGCGGCGATCGTCATAGGCCACATCGAGCACGAGCGAGTCGATGTTGCCGTCGAAGATCACCCCGACGAGTTGTCCGGCGGCATTCACCACGGGGCTGCCCGAGTTGCCACCGATGATGTCGGCGGTGCTCGCGAAGTTGAATCCCGTGGCGAGAAACGCGGCGTCAGCGGCCAGCCGCGTCTGGGCCTCACGCCAGCGAGGTGGCAGGTCGAACGGCGGCGTCTCCTGCTTCTCGGCGGCCCGGGCGAAGAGGCCGCCGTAGGTGGTCACTGCCGGGTAGGACGCGCCGGCTTGGGTGCCACCTGTCACCAGGCCGTAGGCGAGCCGAAGCGTGAACGTGGCATCGGGCGGCATGGCCAGGCCCTCGCGAGCGAACCGGCTGCGGACGATCTCCGCATGGGCCTGCTTCTTTTCCTCGTCGGCGGCTTCGGCGATCGACCGCAGCCGACGCGACTCCCCGTCCACCAGCCTCGCCACGGCGAGCATCGAATCAGACGAGGCGGCGACGGCCGCAGGACCGCCGTCATAGAGCTCGCGGCGGCGATCGGGCCGACGGCTGGGGGCCGCCCGACGCCCCAACTCGGTGCCGGCGACGAGCGCTGCGGCCCGCTCGGTGGGAGACTGCCCGCCCAGCACCCGCACGACGAGATCGTCGTCGCCGCCGAGCGACGTCGCCAGAAACGTGAGCGAGTCGGCGAGCTTCATGGTCTCGAACGCGTCGTGCAGCGGCTCATTGGAAAACAGCTGGTGCTCGAGCGATTCGCGATTCGATTCGCGATACTCCCGCAGCCGCTCGCCGCTCGGCTTGGCCCGCTCCTCAATGGACCGCAGGATCGTCCGGGCCGTACGAAAGTAGTCGCTGTTGAACCCCGCGGCCGCCTCGAGCAGCCGATAGCGTTCCGCGATGCCGTCCAGCGTCTGCTGCGCCCGTTCGATGCGTTCGAACGGCGACTCCCGCCCCGCGAGCGTGGCCTCGAGTTCCCGTCGCACCCGCGTCTCGGCCTCCCGTTTGGCCGCGAGGACCGCAGGGTCGAGAAGCCCGCCCAGCACGCCCGACCGCGCCTTGCGGCCGTTCTCCACGCCATGCAGATCCTGCACCGCCTGCCGACGCTCCTCGGGGCCGCGACCGGCGTAGCCGCCGATCGCCGTCTCGAGCCGATTAAGGATTCGGAGATCGAGCGGCAGTCGCCGGTCACGGAGCGACACGAGCTCCGCGACGGTCGCGTCGCGATCGGTGTGGCCGGGGTGCCCCGAGACGAACACCACATCACCGGCCGCGACCGGCCGCGTGGCCCATGTGAGATGGTGGTCGATCCGCGCCGGCCGGCCATCCTCGTAGACGCGAAACAGGCAGATGTCGAGGTTGTAGCGGGGAAACTCGAAGTTGTCGGCATCGCCGCCAAAGAACGCGATCTGCTGCTCCGGCGCAAACACCAGCCGCACGTCGGTGTACTTCTTCGCGCGGTAGAGGTGATACGCCCCACCCTGCCAGAGCGTCACCACGTCGCTCCGCAGTCCCGTCGCCGCCAGCGACTCCTTCTCGATCTCCGCCATCACCGCTCGACGGGCCGCGAACGCGTCCTCGGCCGCCATTCCCGCAGCGACTGCGGCCTGCACGCGGGCGGTGACGTCTTCCATCGACACCAGCACGTTCAGTTCCAAATCGTGGCATTTCCGCTCGTCGTCCCTGCTGGCTGCGGAAAAGCCTTCGGCAAGCAGATCGTGGCTCGCATCGCCGAGCTTGTGGATTGAGTCGGCACCGACGTGATGATTGGTGAGCACGAGCCCTTCGCTCGACACGAAGGCGCCGGAACCGCCGGAACTGAACCGCACGCTCGAACGCTGCAGATGCTCGAGCCAGGCGGCATCCAGCCGAACGCCGTGGGCCTGCTCGATCCGGGCCAGGGGCGGAGCGGAAAACAGCCACATTCCCTCGTCCGCCAGCGCGGCCGCCGTGGCCACAGCCCCGACGACGCACGCAGCAGCCGGTGCCCGGCGCATCAGCCTTGACACAAATGTGTACGGCTGTACACTCCCTGTTTCCATCACGTTGTTCTCTCGTTCTGTGCTGAGGAGAAAGCCATGCTCGCCCGACTTCAGACCTTCTCATTGTTCGGGATCGAGGCCGTTCCTGTCGATGTGGAAGTGGATGTGTCGGGCGGGTCCCTGCCGGCGACCGTGCTGGTGGGCATGCCCGACGCGGCGATTCGCGAGAGCACCCACCGGGTCGCCCGGGCGATGATCAACTCCGGCTTCAACCGGCCAAACGACCGGATCGTCGTCAACCTCGCCCCGGCGGAACTGCCCAAGCAGGCCGCCACGTTCGACCTCCCGATCACCCTGGGCATCCTGGCGGGAAGCGGGCAGGTGTCGACCGAGCGGCTTGCCGACTATGCCGTCGTGGGCGAGTTGTCGCTCGAGGGCTCAACCCGGCCCGCCCGAGGAGCCCTCTCGATCGCGATGGCGGCAGCCCGGCAGAAGCGGGAGCAGTCGCGCGATGGCAGGCCGCTGAAGGGCGTGGTGGTGCCCGCCGCAAGTGCCACCGAGGCGGCCGTCGTCGCCGACATCGACGTGATCCCAGTGTCATCGCTTGCCGAGGCCGTCCAGTTTTTCGCCGGTGAGATCGAGATCCCGCCCGCTCCTCCGCGGGTGGACGAATGGTTTGATCGATTCGCCACCTACGACATCGACTTCGCCGACGTCCGGGGGCAAGAAGCGGCGAAGCGGGCGATCTGCGTAGCCGCAGCTGGCGGCCATAATATCGCGATGGTTGGCCCGCCGGGCGGTGGCAAGACGATGCTGGCCAAAAGGATTCCGACGATCCTGCCGCCGCTCTCGGCTGCTGAGTCGATTGAAACCACGCGGATCTACAGCGCCTTGGGGCTCATGCAGCCCGGTCAGCCGCTGATGGCCACCCGCCCCTTCCGCGCTCCTCACCACACGATCAGCGAGCCTGGGCTCGTGGGCGGCCGCTCGATCCCGATGCCAGGCGAGATCTCACTGGCCCACAATGGCGTGCTCTTTCTCGACGAGCTCCCGGAGTTCCAGCGGCGGACGCTCGAGGTGATGCGGCAGCCGCTCGAGGAGGGGGCCGTCACGATCAGCCGTGCCAAATCGACCACCCGGTTTCCTGCCGATTTCATGCTCGTGGCGGCGCTCAACCCCTGTCCATGCGGGTATCGCGGCGACCCGCGGCGAGCCTGCCAGTGCACGGGGCCGCAAGTTGAGAAGTACATGGGAAAGATCTCGGGTCCGCTGCTCGACCGCATCGACATCCATCTCGAGGTTCCGGCGGTTCCGTTTCGCGAGTTGGCCGCATCACGGGCCGGGACGCCGAGCAGCCAGATGCGGGAGGCGGTGCTTGCGGCACGCGCTCGTCAGGCGGCGCGGTTCGGCGCGCCGGGTGGTATCGCGCCACGATGCAACGCGCGGATGTCGAGCCGGGAGATCCGCGAACACTGCCGCCTGGAGCCCTCGGCCACCGAACTTCTGCGCAGCGCCGTCGCCGACCTCGGACTGTCGGCGCGGGCGCACGACAAGGTGCTGCGGGTGGCCCGCACGATCGCCGATCTCGACGCGGGCGACGCCATCTCCTGCAGCCACGTGAGCGAGGCGATCAACTATCGGCTCCTCGACCGCAGCCTGTGGCAGTGACGGCCAGAAAATCGGCGGTGCGTAAACCTCTCGACGCCCGTCGCGGTCGTCTGCCACACTGCACGAATGACCGTCACCCGCCACGTCCCGAGCTCCCGCCGACCAATCGGCACATTCCAGGTATCCCTGCTCGCCATCGCCACCGTTCTGATCGCCGTCGGCGGCCTAGCCTTGGCGATCGATCTCCCCGTCGCAACGTGGTGCAAGGCGCACCGCCTGCCTGGCGAGATCGGCCGGCTCATCAACCTCCTTGAGATCACTGGCCACTCGCTCGGGGCCGCCATCGCCCTGATCGCGGTGGTCATCCTCGACCGCACCATTCGCCTGCCCGCCCGCGGCCGGTTCGGGGCGAGCGAGCGTGCGTTTGCCCGGATGGTCGCGGCCACCTACCTCGGCGGACTGCTGGCGGATGTCATCAAGGTGTCGGTCGAGCGGGTGCGGCCCCGGGCGGCCGATCTGGCGAGCGTGGGATCGTGGCTGGGCACGTTCGGCGACGCATCGCTGGTCGTTGACAAGCCACACCTCAGCGACCTGATGAGTTTTCCGTCAGGCCACTCCGCCGTGGCGGCGGGACTCGCAGCCGCGCTGGCCTGGCGGTACCCACATGGGTGGGTGCTGTTCGCGCTGCTCGCCGCGGCAACCGCCACGCAGCGCGTGGTGACATCGGCCCATTACCCGAGCGACGTCGCCTGCGGAGCGGCGGTCGGCCTCATCGGCGCCGCCTGCTGCCTCGGCGGACCGCGGCTGACGCGACGTGCGTTGGCCCCTGAAACGGTCGCGTGATACCATTTGTTTGGTTCGCGATCGATGGTCACGATTCAGGATGGAGAGACGATGGCAGTCAAAAAGGCAGCAAAAAAGGCGTCGCGTGCGGGTGATCCCGTGGCCGACCAGGCCGAGTCGGCGGCCGCGCTCCCGGCCTCAAAGGCTGGCAAGCGCATCCTCCTCGTCGATGACGACGCAGAGATCGTCGAGTCGATGCGAACCGTGCTCGAGTCGCGGGGCTACCAGATCCTGGTCGCTCGCGATGGCAACCAGGGCCTCGTGCTGGCCGAGGGCGAGGATCCCGACCTCGTCGTCCTGGACATGATGATGCCGAAGCGCAGCGGGTTTCTCGTGCTGGAAAAGCTCCGCCGCAGCCGGCCCAATCCGATGCGGGTGATCATGATCACCGCCAACGAAGGCAGCCGGCACAAGGCCTACGCCGAGATGCTCGGCGTGGACGACTACATCCGCAAGCCGTTTGCCATGGATCGGCTGCTGGAGAGCGTCGACCGGCTCTTGTCGTGATGAACTCGCCGCAGCCGGTTCTTGTCAGCCGCCTCGCGATCATCGCAGCCGTCGCGTGTTCCGTCGCCGGTTCGTCAGCGGCGGCCGAACCTTCCGCGGGGCGTTTCTGGGAGCAGTCGACGGTCTCGATGCCGGTGCGGACTGCCGACGCCGACGATGACGCCGCGGTGGATGAACTCGGTGCTCCGTTTACCGTGCCGCCGGGGTTTGTCGTCGAGCGGCTGTTCGTCGTGCCCAAGGAGGAGCTGGGCTCGTGGGTCTGCCTGGCCACCGACGCCAAGGGGCGGCTCATCGCCAGCGATCAGGGCGACAAGGGCTTGGTTCGTATCACGCCGGCGCCGCTCGACGGCTCGGCGGCCACGCGGGTGGAGCGGATCCCCGCGGCGGTTTCTGCAGCCCAGGGGCTGCTCTGGGCCTTCGATGCGCTCTATGTGGTCTGCAATGGCGGCCCCGGCAGCGGCCTCTACCGCGTGCTCGACTCGGACGGCGACGACATGCCCGACCGCGTCGAGAAGCTCAGTGAGTTCGACGGCGGCGGCGAGCACGGCCCCCATGCGATCCTGCCCTCCCCCGACGGCCAGCGGCTGTTCGTGATCTGCGGCAACCACACGCGGCTGCCGTTCGAGGTGACCAACGTCACCCCGCCGCAGACGATGGGGGGTGTCCGTTCCGATCAGCGGCGGACGTCGCTTCCGCCCGGCGCCTCCAGTCGTCTTCCGGCAAACTGGGATGAGGATCAGATCATTCCGCGGATGTGGGACGCCAACGGGCATGCCGTGGGCATCCTCGCACCGGGTGGCTACGTGGTGAGCACCGATCGGAACGGCAAGGAATGGGAGGTCTGGACGGCCGGCTACCGCAATCCCTACGACATGGCCTTCAACGCCGACGGCGAGTTGTTCGTCTACGACGCCGATATGGAGTGGGACTTCGGTATGCCGTGGTACCGCCCCACCCGCATCAACCACGCGACGAGCGGCAGCGAACTCGGCTGGCGAAGCGGCAGCGGCAAGTGGCCCGCGGCACTCCCCGACAGCCTGCCGGCGCTGGTCGACATCGGCCCCGGTTCACCGGTCGGTGTGACGTTTGGATATGGCGCGTCGTTCCCTGCGAGGTACCAGCGAGCCCTGTTCGCGTGCGACTGGACGTTCGGCACGATGTATGCGATCCACCTCGAGCCCCGCGGTTCGTCGTACGTCGGCACGAAGGAGGAGTTCCTCACCCGAACTCCCCTGCCCCTTACCGACGCGACGGTCGCCAGCGACGGCTGTCTCTACTTCACCGTGGGCGGACGCGGCGGCGACAGCGAACTCTTCCGGGTGCGGTATGCGGGCCAGGAGTCGACCGCCGCAGTCGATCCCCGCGACGGGGCCGGCGCCGACGACCGACGTCTGCGACGCGATCTCGAGGCCCTCCATCGGCGGAGCGACGATCCGACTGCCGCCATCGCGAAGGCCCTGCCGCACCTCGGTCATCCCGACCGTTTCATCCGCTATGCCGCCCGGCTGGCGATCGAGCACCAGCCGCTCGACGGGTGGCGCGACGAGGCCCTCGCCGTCGCCGAGCCTCTGGGCCGGATCACCGCCGCCATCGCCGTCGCACGGCAGGGGGAACCGGCCGATCAGCCGGCGATCTTCGCCTGCCTCGACGCCATCGATCCCGGGGTGCTCGATGACGCGGGCCGCCTCGACCTCGCCCGGGCCTGCGAACTCGCGATCGTGCGCCTCGGCGAGCCACCCGCCGAGGTCCGGGCGCAGATTGCCGCCCGGGTATCCCCGTACTTTCCTTCGGGTTCGTTTGATCTCGACCGGGAACTTGCCAGCCTGCTCGTCGCCGTTCGTGCGCCTGGAATCGTGTCCCGGCTCGTGGGCATGCTCGCCGAACCCACCGACTCGGCCGAGTTGACGAATCTTGCCCCCGACGAGGACGAACTCCGCCGCCTGCTCGAGCGGAATGCCGGGTATGGTTCCGCGGTCCGCTCGTCGCTCGAGCGGCGCTCCGACCTGATCCAGATCCACTATGCCTACGCCCTGCGGACGGTGAAGGAGAAGGAAGCCTGGTCGCTGGCTGACCGACGGACGTACCTCGACTGGTTCGCACGAAGCCGCGAGTGGGGCGGAGGCAACAGCTTCGAGAAGTTCCTGACGAACATCGAGACCGAGAGCCTCGAGGGGCTCAGCGACACCGAGAAGATGGCGCTGGTGGCGATGGGCGGTCGCACACCCTACGTGCCACCGCCGCTCCCAGCGCCCGAGGGCCCCGGCAGGAAGTGGACCGTCGCGGACGTTCTGGCCGCGGCCGAGGAGGGCTTCCGGCCACGCAGCCGAAGCTTCGAGCACGGCAAACGGACATTTGCCGCCGCCCGCTGCATCGTCTGCCACCGGTTTTCCGGCGACGGCGGCTCCACCGGCCCCGACCTCACGCAGGCGGGCGGGCGGTTTCAGGTGAAGGACGTCGTGGAGGCGATCATCGAGCCGAGCCGGATCGTCTCCGACCAGTATCGCGCGAGTGTCGTCCAGACCGACGATGGCAAAGTCGTCACCGGCCGAATCGTGGCGGAGACGCCCGAGCAGATCACGGTGGTCACTGACCCCGAAGACGCGACGAAGGTGGTTGACATCCGCCGCTCCAGCATCGAGGAGATCCACCAGTCGGCGACGTCTCTCATGCCCGCCGGCCTGCTCGATCAGTGCAATGAGGAGGAAGTGCTCGATCTCGTCGCCTACGTGCTCTCGCGAGACAAGCAAAAGGACCCCCACTTCCGCAAGCCGCCCAAGAACCCCTGAGCTGACGGGATTTCGCCGGCCGCAGCCCCGGGCCGCGGCAAGCTGGGGCGAATGCGGTGGCATTTCCTGGCGTTGACCCGGTTTTGGGCCAGGCATAGATTGCGACGGTCACCTCAGAGCCACCCGTGTTCCACGAGTTTCAGGTCCCGATTCGTGCCGTTTCAGCCCACATCGCCGCCGCGGGACGACGTCAAGGAGCGGGTCCGCGAGGCCATCGACATCGTCGACGTGGTCGGCTCATACATCTCGCTGCGGCGGCAGGGCAAGGCCATGACCGGGCTCTGCCCCTGGCATGAAGACTCTCGCCCCAGCCTCCAGGTGAATCCCGACCGGCAGACCTACCGCTGCTGGGTCTGCGACGTGGGAGGGGATGTCTTCTCGTTCGTGATGCGGATGGAGAAGGTCGAGTTCCGCGAGGCGCTCGAGCAACTCGCCGATCGGGCCGGGATCGAGCTGCCGCGGGGCCGCGGCGGGCTTCCTCCCGACGACAAGGCAACGCTGCGATCGGTGCAGGCCTGGGCCGCCGAGCGGTTCTGCGACTGCCTCCGCTCGTCGCCCGAGGCGGCCGCCGCCCGCGACTACCTCCGCTCCCGCGGCCTGTCGCCGGCGACGAACGACCGCTTTCAACTCGGCTTCGCCCCGCAGGCCTGGGATTGGCTGCTGCGCCAGTCGGCCGCGGCGGGCATCAGTCGGGACGACCTCGTCAGGGCAGGCCTTGTGATCGAGCGCGACGATCGCTCCGGCCACTACGACCGGTTCCGCGGCAGGGTGATGTTTCCGATCCGCGATCCGCAGGGACGGTGCGTGGCGTTTGGCGGTCGCGTGCTGCCCGGCGACCGGCCCGATTCCGCGAAGTACATCAACTCCCCCGAGACGCCGCTGTTCTCCAAGAGCTCCATGCTCTACGGACTCGACACGGCCCGCGAGGCGATGGCCGATTCGCGCCGGGCCATCGTGGTCGAGGGCTACACCGACTGCCTCGCCGCCCGGCAGGCCGGCATCGACGACGTGGTCGCGGTGCTCGGCACCGCGCTCGGCGAACGGCATGCGAAGCTCCTGCGGCGGTACGCCGATCGGATCATCCTCGTGCTCGATGGAGACGACGCCGGCCGTCGGCGGGCCAACGAGGTGCTCGAGGTGCTGCTCGCCGAGCCGATCGACGTCCGGATCGCGCGCATGCCCGCCGGTGTCGATCCCTGCGACCTGATCCTGGAGCAGGGCCGCGACGCATTCGAGGCCCTCGTGGCAGAAGCCTGCGACCCGCTCGACTACCGCATGGATGAGGTGCTGGCGGGACTTGCTGCCGACGCCGGCGATGATGCGGCGCTCACCTCGGTGGAGAGCGTCCTCAAGGCCTTGGCCGCTGCGGCCCAGCGATCCAGCCTCGCCGGTTCGCAGGCCCGGCTCCGCGAGGATCAGGTTCTGGGGCGGCTCTCGCGCCGCTTCGGCCTCTCTCGCGACCTCCTGCGATCGCGGATGCTCGAACTCCGCGGCTCCGCCCCCGCGGCCACCGCCGCTGCGTCCGACGAGCATCGCCCCGCGCGGCTCCCCGCCTGGGACCGAGAGGTTCTGGAGGTGCTGGTGGGGGTGCCCGACAGCGTCGGACTGATCATTCGCGAGGTTGGTCCTGCCGACGTCGAGACCCCCGCCTGCCGGACCGTGATCGAAACGGCCGGCCGGCTGCACGCCTCGGGCCGGACCGTGGCCCTCGCCGACCTGCTCATGGAACTCGTCGACCCCTCGCTGCAGAGCCTCCTCGTCGCCGTCGACGAGTCGGGGGCGGCGCGTGGCGGCCTCGACCCTCAGGAGCGCGTGAGCCACTTCACCGAGGCGCTCCGCCGCCGTGCCGCGGAGCGGCAGGCCCACGTCGCCGCGCGGGCGCTGAAGACCAACCGACTCGATTCGCGATCCGAGGCCGAAATCCTCGAGCGGCTGCTCGCCGAACGGCGGGCCGCGCAGGGGATGCCGGACGGGATCGCACCGTGTTCCGTACAGGCCGCTTCCGAGCCCAAGGAGGGGTGAGGGCGGCCGACTCGTCGCTGCAGTCGATTCGACGGGATCTCCACCGTCGCATCGGGGGGCGGCCGGCGAGCGAGCTAGGATGGTGAAGGAGAACCGAAGCATGAAGAACCGCGTAACCCAATCCGTCATCGGCCTGCCGCAGGCCGTTCCGCCGAGCCCAGCGTCAGGCCACGGCGACACCGAGTTGGTCCACCTGATCGCGCTCGGCCGCGAGCTGGGCTACCTGACCTTCGACCAGGTCAACGCCTACCTGCCAGACGAGGCGGTCGATCCCGAGAAGATCGACACGCTGCTTGTGGCGCTCGAGGAGCAGGGAATCGAGCTCGTTGACACGCCGCCGGAGCCCCGTACGGAGTCGACGACCCTCGCAGCCGCCGCACCGGTGGCACAGCCGCGACGCGACGAGGCGACCACCACGCCCCCCTCGAACGCGGCCAACGATCCGATCCGCATGTACCTCGCCCAGATGGCGGAGATTCCGCTGCTCTCGCGGCGCGAGGAGATTTCGCTCGCCAAGCGGATCGAGGTGACGCGGAAGCGGTTCCGGAGGGCGATTCTGGGCTGCGCCTACTCGCTGCAGGCGACGGTCGAGACACTCCGCAAGGTGCACGAGGGGAAGCTTCCCTTCGACCGCACCATCAAGGTGTCGCTGACCGAACGGCTCACGAAGGAGCAGATCCAGGCGCGGATGCCACACAACCTCGTCACCCTCGAGCACCTGATGGGCGAGAGCCGGGCGGAGTTCCGCAAGCTGATCAGCACGCGGACGAGCCCCGAGGAGGTGCGGGCCGCCCGCGTGCGGTTCCGGCGGATGCGGGTGAAGTCGCTCCATCTCGTGGAGGAACTCAGCCTCCGCACGCGGCGGGTGCAGCCGCTGGTGAAGATCCTCCGCGGCATGTCGTCGCGAATGGACCGTCTCCAGGCCGACCTGCGGGCCATGAAGGCGGGAAATCTCGCGTGCGACGACCGCGCCGACATGCGGAAGGAGCTTCGCGACCTGATGCTCACGACGCTCGAAAGTCCGCGGTCGCTCCGCACCCGGGTGCAGATGCTCGAAAAGCTGAAGGTCGAGTACGAAGCGGCGAAGCGAAACCTCTCCGCTTCGAATCTCCGGCTCGTGGTTTCGATCGCGAAGAAGTACCGCAACCGAGGGCTGTCGTTCCTGGACCTCATCCAGGAGGGCAACACCGGACTGATGCGGGCGGTCGACAAGTACGAGTATCGCCGCGGCTTCAAGTTCTCCACCTACGCCACCTGGTGGATTCGGCAGGCGATCACCCGGGCCATCGCCGATCAGGCCCGCACGATCCGGATCCCCGTCCACATGATCGACGTGCTCTCCAAACTCCGGACCACGGCGAAGAAGCTGCTTCACGAACTCGGCCGCGAACCCTCGCCCGAAGAGATCGCCGAGGCGGCCGGGGTGCAGCTCGAGGAGGCCCGCCGCGTGCTGGAGATGGGCCGACAGCCGATGAGCCTCGACAGGCCCGTCGGAGAGAGCGAGGACGCGAGTTTCAGCGAGTTTGTGGAGGATGTCGGCGTGGCCAGTCCCGCGAGCTCGACGACACACGGGTTGCTTCGTGACAAGATCGATTCCCTTCTCAAGACCCTCACCTACCGTGAGCGCGAGATCATCCGCCTGCGATACGGGCTCACCGACGGCTACACCTACACGCTCGAAGAGGTGGGCAGGATCTTTCGCGTCACCCGGGAGCGAGTCCGGCAGATCGAGGCCAAGGCGGTGAAAAAGCTGCAGCATCCAGTCCGCGCTCGGCAGCTGGAAAACTTCATGGAGCCGACCGCCGGCTGACGACACCGCAGACGCGTGGAACATGCGGGCCGGACGCCGCCGCGGCGTCCGGCCCGCGGCTTTTACCGGCCCCCCCGTCTGGTAAACTCCCGACCACGGGCGGGACGTCGCCCCGCCCCGGGATCCATCGTCATGACCGTTGCCGTTGCTGCCGAACTTCTCCGCTCCCTTCACCGCATGCATCGCCAACTGGCGGATCTCGCGGAGCAACTCGCCGCCGGCCCGCGATCGGTCGCCGCCCGCACGCGGCTGGTGCAGGCCGCCGAGGCGAAAAAGGCTGCCGCGGCCGATGACGTCAAAAAGGCCAAGGTCGTGGCCGACCAGAAGCAGCTCCAGCTAAAGTCGGCGGAGGCGAAGATCGCCGATCTCGAGGGGAAGCTCAACGCCTGCAAGACCAACCGCGAGTATCAGACCCTCCGCGACCAGGTCGCCGCCGACCGGATGGCGACCAAGGTGCTCGAGGACGAAATCCTCGAGGCGCTCGAGCGGATCGACACGCTCAAGCCGACCGTACCTGCCGCCGAGGCCGAGATCGAGGCGGCGAAGAAGCTGCTCACCGAGGCCGAGGCGAAGGTGAAGTCGGAGACGGGACGGCTCGAAGCCGAAGTGGCGCGGATTCGCGGCGACCTTCAGGCGGCTGAGAAGGATCTCGGCGAGGATGTCCGTGAGAAGTACGACCGAGTGGTCAAGCAAAAGGGAGCCGACGGCATGGCCGCCGTCGATGGCGGAACCTGCGGCGGCTGCTATCAGCAGTTGACCGGCAACATGCTGTCCGACGTGCTGCTCGGCAGGATCATCATCTGCCGCAGCTGTGGTCGCCTGCTCTACCTGCCGGAGTCCTCGACGTCGGCCTGACGGCGTCACTGCAGGCCGCAGCCGGCCCCGCGGTTCTTTTCCAGGAGATTGACATGTCTGATCGCATACCCATGACGCGTGCCGGCTACGACAAGCTCAAGGCCGAAGTCGACCACTTTGAAACGGTCGAGATGCCCAAGCTGGCCCAACGTGTGGCCGCCGCCCGCAGCGAGGGCGATCTCAGCGAGAACGCCGAGTATCACGGGGCCCGCGAAAGCCAGGGGATGCTCCAGGCGAAGATCAATCTGCTCCGCGACAAGCTCGCCAGGGCGGTGATCGTGGAGCGGGCCAAGGAGGCGACCGACGAGGTGGTCTTCGGCGCCACGGTGGTGGTGAAGGACCTCAAGTTCGGCGACGAAGAGGTTTACATCCTCGTCGGCGCCGGTGAGGAGGATTTCGACGCCGGCCGGATCAACGTCGCCAGCCCCCTTGCCCAGGGACTCCTGGGCAAGAAGGTAGGCGAGAAAGTGGCGATCGACGTGCCAGCGGGCACGATGAAGCTCGAGATTCTCGAAGTGCGATTCGACTGAATACACGCTCGCCGGGCCATCCTGGCCCCGGCGAGCTGGGCCCGAGGGCGTCGCATCCTGCGACGCAGCCCCACGCGCTCGCCGGGCCATCCTGGCCCCGGCGGCGCGGCAGAGCCAGCATGCCCCCATCGCTTACGCGATTGGGCTTCCTGAGGTCGGCAGCGAGGGGCTGCCCGTGCCCGGGAGCCGGCGTTGCTGACGAGCGGAGCCATGGATGGCGAAGCGAAGTCAGCATCGAGCAAGCGAAGGCCGGGATGGCCGCAGCGAGCGTCCGGCGATGGGCATGGGCAGTCCCGAGCCTCATGCGAACCGGGAAGACACACAGGTTGAAAACCTGTGCTACGAGAGGTCGTGAGCCGGCGCGGGATGCTGGAGCAGGCTGACCACCTGCTCCTACGTGGGGTGCCGAAGCGAGGTGCGCCGAAGCTCCACCATGGCTCTCAGCGGCTCGCGTGAACTCCATTGGCCACGAAGGTGGCGATCTTCTCG
>JBBAVQ010000020.1:0-2290 GCA_040397625.1 Pirellulales bacterium
GGAGAGGCTCGGGATCGCGTCTGGAGCGAATCACTTCTCGAACCCCGCGTCGTCGAAGCGCACGGGAACGCCGACGCCGCCATCGGCGAACTCGACGCCGATCGTCAGCCGCCGCGCGTCGTTGACGTCGATCTCGATGGGAGTCGCGCCGGCGCCGTCGAGCCGCTGTCGCCACTCCGGTCCGTCGTCGGCCCGCGCCGTGACGATGACCGCCGCCGATGCCGCCGCCATGCGGACCGCCCGGGCGCGAAACCGCCGACTGCCTTCCGGCACCCGCCACGTGGCCGTCGATCGGGGCCGCATCAGCCAGGCGGGCGGGGCGTCGTCGGGGGTCACGATCCGGGGCGCGAAGAACGCCGCCAGGCCTTCGATCGCGGTGAGGCCCCCGAAGAATGGTTCGCCCGACGTGGCTTCCGGCTCGACGGCGACGAGCGCGACCGTCCGCCCAGCCGCGAAGTCGATCGATCGGAGCAACTCGCCTGGAACGCGGACCGCACCGTCGAGCACGAGCCCGCCGTCCCGCCACTCGACCGTCGCGGCGCCGAGCGTGCCACCGTCGATCGAGACCTGCGTCATGCCCGACGCGGCAACCGCCTTCGCGGGCGGCCGCACCCAGACGAGGCCGAGCACCTTGCCGCGGTTCACGGGAATCCGCTCGCCGTCGAGCATCACCGTGACCGCGGCGGGCGAGATCGCGATGATCGCGCACTCGACGAGTTCGAATCCCTCGGGACGGCTGACGGCGACGAGATCGGCCGACGGTTCGGCAGGCACCGCCTCAAGCCAGTCGGCGACGGCGGCTGGGCCACTGGTCGCCGGCCGCCAGACCGCTCGCCGCACCCGCTCGATCGGCACTTCGATCGGGGCGTCACCGCGAACGATCGTGGCCCGGCCGTCCTCCCAACGGAGGTCGTCGCCGGCCAGCGCCAACCCGCCATCCCCCACCACCTCGACGGCAGGCGGCGCCCCCGGCCGACCGGCGGCTGCCACGACCGCGGTGAGTGTCCGCACGTCCGCCAGCGGAAGCCGCTGCGGTTCACCCTCCACGACCAGTTCGACCGCGTCGCGGTCGATCGATCGCAGCGTTCCCTCGCGTGGCGCGCCGGCGCCCCCCTCCACCCGCACGTGAACGTCACCCCCGGCGGCGAACGCCGCGGCCGCCACGACGGTCCAGCACAGCATCGCCCACGCCGCGGGGCGCGGCCCAAGGAGACACGACGCCGCAGTGGCTCCACGAGCGGTCACGTCAACGGTCCTCCGCGCCGGTGGCCAGCCGCTTGAAATACTGCTCGATCGCCTCGCGATAGTGCGGCGGAAACTCACGGCCGATCTGCTGGAGCGCCCGCTCCCGATCGTGAGGCGGAAGGTTGCCCCACGACTCGCCCGGCGCGAGATCCCGCTTCCGCACCTCGCCGGTCCCCCGGCCGCGAGCGATGCGGCTGTCGTCCATGGGACGCCCTCCTCCCCCCTGCCCCGAGTCGCTCCCCGCGCCCGACGACGACTCCCCCTGCTGCTCCTGCCGCTGCTGGTCCTCGAGCCGCTCGATGAGTTTGTCGAGCGATGCGATCACGCCGTCCTGCACCTCGCGGGTCGTGGGGCCGGCGCTCCCGAGATCGAGCCGCCTGGTCACGTCTCGCATCCGGCGGGCGATGTGGTCGAGCGAGTCCTTCTCCACGGCGGTGATGTCGGCTCGCAACAGCCTGGCCACCCGGGCGTATCGCACCGGAATCTCCGACTCCCGCTCCAGCAACCGGTCCAGCGACTCGATCGCCTCATCCATCTGGAGCAGCCAGTGCTCGCACGCCGCCCGGTGAAACAGCGCCGTTGCGGGATCGACCGAATCGCCGACGTCGAGCCGGGCCAGCAGCGGCAGCGCCTCGTCGAATCGGTCGCGACGCACGAGTTCGCGTCCCCACCAGAGCGACATCGCATCCCGCACGAACGCATCGGTGGCGGGGTCGTCGAGCCAGGCGACGGCCGGATCCTGCCCGCGGGCCGCGGTGGCCACGAGTGCGGCGGCTCGGGGCTCGTGATCGCCGATCGCCTCCACCACGGTGTCGAGCAGGTCTCGCCGGCCCGCGGCCACCTCGTCCCAGGCGGCCTGCAGCGCCACGGTTCGCGCTGGATCGACGGCGGGGGAGGCGGAGCCCGCCGGCCACTGCTCCACCGTGCTCCGCACCGCCGTGGCGGTGGGGATCGACCACGTCGGCTCGCGAGCAAGGGCCGGCTCCGACGCCGCGGCGGCGCACCGCGGCGGCACGATTACTGCCCAGACAGCAGCCCAGACAGC
>JBBAVQ010000020.1:2390-4466 GCA_040397625.1 Pirellulales bacterium
CCGCGGCGGCGCACCGCGGCGGCACGATTACTGCCCAGACAGCAGCCCAGACAGCCGCCACGAGCAGGCCCCGCGCGAGCGTGCGGCAGATCGACAGCGAGGGCATGCGCGGCTCCGGAACCAGGGAACGAAGCTCCACTGGTGAGTGTAGTCTTCGTGACGCCGCCGGGGGAAACCTTCGGTGGACGCGCTACTCGGTGAGCCCTTCGACGATGTCGCGGGCGGCCCGTTCGATCTCCCGCTGCCGGCCGGCGAGCCGCGACAGGGCGGCGCGCGCGTCGCCGCCCTCCGAGGCTGCGTCGGTGTCGTCGAGCAGCCGCGAGAGCCGCTGCGTCCGCGCGTTCACCCGGGCCTGCAGCGACCGCAGCATCTTGAGCTCCGCAAGCTTGTCGACGAGCGGTTGCTCGCCAGCCTCGCCGGCGCGGCCGCCGGCCGGCGCGGCGGCGGCGTCCTGCTGGTCTTCCCTCGCCCGCTCGACGGCGGCGAGCATCTCCTCGAGGCCGGTGACGATCTCGCCGAGCAGGCCGATCGTCTCGCGGCCCGCGTCGCCGCGGGCGAGTCGCCCGGCGGCCTGACCCGAGTCGTCGTGCACCTGCGCGAGCGCCTGCGGAATCGCCACCGCGGAGCCGTCGTCGCGGAGCAGCACGAGAGCCTTGGCGGCCTCGCCGGTAATCGCCCCCTGCTCGCGGCCAAGCCGCGCCGCCTCGAGTTGCCGCTCGCGGGCCGACTGCTCCACGGCCGCCGCCAACCGCTCGGCATCGGCAAGCACGCCCCGCTCGGCCTTGAGCATGCCACGAAGCCGTGTCTCGAGTTGGACGAGCAGCCGAGTCACTTCCTCCTCCCGCATCTGCCGGAGGATCTCCTCGAGCTCCGCCCGCGCCTCTTCGAGTTCCTCGACGGCCCTTTCCTGCTCGTTCCGCGCGGCCCCGGGATCAGCGCCTCGATCGGTCTTCTCGAGCGCCTCCTGAGCCCGTCGCATCCGCTGCTCGGCCGCCCGCAGCCGCTGCGCTGTCCGGCGGCCGCGGGCCGCGTCGTCGTCACCCTCCACCGGTGAATCCTCGGCCGGTGGATCGCTGGCAGCGTCCGCCGGCGCCGGCTCGTCGCCCTCGGGATTCAAAGGCTTCGCTCCGCGGCTCCCTTCGTTGCCTGGCTCACCGGGCTTGCCCGGCGCATCCGATGCCGGCGTCTTCATCGCATCCTCGTCGAGCTGCTCGGCAAACCGCTGCACGTCGTCGCCGAGCGCGCGCGTCTCGTCGGCAGCCGCCTGCTGCCGTTCGGCCAGGTCGCGGGCACGGCCCCCCGCCTCCGTGACCCCCTCGATGTCCCGCTGCTTCGCGATCTGCTTCGTGATCCTGGCCATGAAGGCCTTGAGCTGCTTCGCGGTGTCGGCAGACAGCTGGTCGGAGGCACCGGCCTCGAGGAGATCGAGCAGCGACCGAAACTGGCCGATCGCATCCTGCTGACTCGTGCCCGCCTTGAGAAACTGCCCCTGCTCGAGCATGGCGACGATCGCGGCCACGCGATCCCCCACCTGCGCCTCGCGGGCTCGGTCGAACGCCGCCCTGAGCGCCGCGGCCCGCCGTGGGTCGGTCGCCTGAAGCACGTCGGCGAGCCGGAGGAACGACCGCTCCAGGTCCTGGTAGCGGGCCAGCAACTCGGCCTCGCGGGCGGCCAGCGACGCCGCGTCGGCCCGCGGCGGATCGACGGCCGACGCGGGGCACCAGCTCGTGGCGGCGATCAGCGCCGCCATCACCACACACCTGCAGCGTCTCATGGCGACTCCAGCGCCTCGCGGCCGCGCCTCCGCTGCCGCTCAAGGGTGTCGTCGCGGATCTGCTCCTGGACGCGGATCACGCCGCGGAGCCGCTCGATCACCTCGTTGATCGATTCGAGTTCCAGCATGCGCGAGAGCACCGCGCGGAGCCTGACGATCGCGGCATCGACCGCCGCGGCCACGGCCCGACCACCGGGGGCGTCCGCGTCGCCCGCCTGCCGAGACAGCCGGATCGCGTCGGGGAGCTCTTCCGCCACGACCGCCCCGAGCGGCTCGGCGATCTGTCCGAGGAGGCGGGCCTC
>JBBAVQ010000020.1:4476-8769 GCA_040397625.1 Pirellulales bacterium
CGTTGCCAACGCGTTGTTGCGGAGTTCCCGGTGGATGCCCCGAAACTCGCCGGCGATCTCCGCCGTCTCGCCGGCGGCCCGCGCCGCCGCCTCGCCGCAGCGGCGAGCCACATCCTCGGCGGCGAGATCCCGCGCCTTCGTCAGATCGTCGATCACCCCCTCGAGCCGCCGCCGCAGCATGACCTCGCGGGCCTCGAGCATCGCCCGCAGCGACTCCGGCGAGACCACATCGAGCATCCACGTCTCGCCGATCGTCTCGTGCGGGCCGTCGGCGAGCGTGCAGCGGTCGCGGGCCGCGACCGCGACCTCGAGCCGCGTGCCGATGGCGAGGCCGGCGTGGTCCAGCCGCACGAGTTCGGGGCGGTCCGCCGGGAACTCGACCGCCGCCGCCCCGTCAACGACGCGGGCGATCGGCACGACCAGGCTCGCGCCGCCCGCCACCAGCCGTACCTCGGCTGAGGCCAGGGCGTGATCATCGGTGAGCTGGCCCTCGATCGGCAGCGTCACCTGCGGCGTCACGGCCGACGAGATGCCCGCGAGCCGCACCGCCACTCGCGGCGGCTCGTCGGGAACGGCCGCGAGCACCACCGCGACCGGATCTCGATTCACGAGGCCCCTGGCGTCCACGAGCCGCACGAGCACGGCGGTGTCCGAGTCGATCGGCGGTGTGCGGGCCGAGATCGTCGTCGTTCCCGCCGTCGCCTCGTCGAGCCGGGCAATCGGCTGCTCCACAGGATCCGCGGCACCCGCGGCCGCGGCCGTGCGGATCGAGATGCCCGCCGCCGAGAGCGGCTTGCTCGACGTGCACGTGAGGCTCACGGTCGATCCGCGAGGCACGGTCACGACGCGGCTCGCCACGGCGGTTCGCGGGCCGTCACCGAGGTACGACGGCGGCGTGAATGCGATCTCGAGCGCCGCCACCGCGGGAGGATCCTCGACCGCGATGCGGAGGCCACGGAGCCGGGCGTCACCGCCGCGAACTTCCACCTCGAGATCCTGATCGACGCCCTTGAGGACGTGGCCGAACGACTGCCCGGCGGCCGTCGCGCCGCCGCGGGCCCCCATTCGATCCGACCGCGTGCCCGCCGTGCCTCGCGTGCGGAGTTCGATCACCTCGGGCGGATCGCCCCAGGCAGCAACCGCCCGCACGACCACGTCCACGTCGTCGCCACGGGCCACCACCCGCCGCCCATCCACGAAACCCTCCGGTTCGAACGCCACCCGCCGCGGCCAGGCCGCGTCGGACAGGCCGAACATCCGCCGCGCCCAGATCGCCGCCTCGGTGGGTCGCGCCACTGCGGCCGTGGCCGTGACCGCGATGGCCGCGGCCGCGGTTGCCAGCACGCCCGCGAGTCGTCGCCGTCGAAAGATCGCCCCGAACCGGATCGCGGACGCCCGCGCCGCAGCCGCCGACACCGTGGTCGCGAGCATCTCCGGATCGATCTCGGCGCCGGCGCCGCCGAGGCCGCACGAGACGGCGGTCGACAACCCGTCGCCAAACTCGGGGTGCGTCCGCTCGACGACCAGCGCCAGCGACTCGTCGGTGAGCGGCACTCCCAGCCGCATCGCGAGCCGCGTGACGAGCACCCACGCCACCGCCGCACCGACCACCAGCAGCAGCGCCACCCGCACCCAGGCCGGCGGCTCCACGAGCCGGTCGAGCAGCAGCGTCAGCCAGCCGCCGGTGACCGCCACCACGACCGCGGCCGCGAGCGACTCAGCCCAGATCCAGCTCCGGGTGCGGCGACGCAGTCCCGCGAGCATCCCGCGGATCGCGGCGATCGACTCCTCCGTCACGGCTTGATGGTTCACGGCGACCATGCGTCAGGCGAGCCTCACACACCGGCGAACGATCCATTCGAGACACAGGCAGCCGGCTCCGATGCCGAGCAGCGCGGCGTTGAGCCGGCGTTTGAACCCCCGATCGGCCGCGCCCATTTCATACTCCCGCCGCGATCGGTCGGGGAGCACCGCGGCGATCTCCTCGACCGCCGCGCGGGACGAGCCGCCGTCGGCGAGGAATCGTGCGGTGCCGCCCGTCGCCTTCGCAAGCTGCCCGAGCACGCCGCGGTCGAGCCGCGGATTGGCCAGTTCGCGGTCGGGCAGCTGCACCTGGATCCGCCGAGAGAGCCGCTCGTCGCCAGCCGTGACGGGCTCGACCTCCACGAGCCAGCCGCCTTCGCGGGTGGCCACAAACCCGCCGGCCAGCGTGCCGGGCCGCGCTGGCTCGGCCACGAGCGGCACCGCCACCTGGCTGCCATCGGGCGCGACGGCGCGGCACTCAGGCGGACGTCCCGTGCCCGGCGTGACGACCCGGATCCGCACGGTGCCGCCGACCGCCACGCGATCCTGCTCCACGATCAGCCGTCCGCGTCGGGCGCCGCGCATCAGCCGCCCCTGCGCCACGTGCCGAACGAGCTGCGCGACAAGTCGCTCGTAGACGGCGTCATCGAGGCCGCGCAGCCGCCAGAGTTCACCGCTGCCCAGCGCGAGCACGCTGCCCGACCCGTAGAACTGCCCGGCCAGATAGACCGGCCCGTCGGCTCCAGGCCCGGCGGCGAGCCGCGCGTAGACCGTCGCGCCCGGCTTCACGCCCGCAGACGGATAGCAGGCGTAGACGCCGGGAAACTCGCCCCACACCGCATCGCTCGCGGCCCTCGTGCCGGCGAGCTGCAGAAACTCCGCCTCGCCGCCGTCGCGGGTCAGCTCCAGCCGCCGGGGCTCCACCGCTCCCACGCCGGCGGCCGCCGACTCGTTCCGTCGGCGAAGATCGAGCGGATACAGGCCGCGGATCGTCGCCGTCCGCGAATCGCCGAGCCAGGCGTCCATGAACACGCTTCCCGCCACCAGCGCGAGCCCGCCCGACTCCCCCGCCACCCACCGCTCCAGCCGCGCCTGCGCCGCCGGGTCGAGCAGCCGCCAGTCGTAGTCGATCGCCACCACGGCGTCGTACTCGGCGAGCGGTTCATCGGCCTGCGGAAACGACTCGAGGATACGGCGGGCATCCTGCGACACTCCGGCAGTGGCGGTGCCGAGCAGCACGTCCACCGCGAAGCTCTTGTCCCGCTCGAGGACATTTCGCATGAACTGATACTCGCGGCCCGGCCCCCCCGCCATCAGCAGCACCTGCGTGACACGGTCCACCACCTCGACGTCCACCGCCTGCTCGTCGTCGGCGGCGGAGCGATCCGCCGCGGGCGGCACGACCCGCACCGCGATCAGCCGGCGGCCCGGGGGCGCCAGCCCCGGCACGTCGAACCGCACCGGCACGAGGTCACCGTCGGCACCGAGGATCGTCTCGACGCTGTCGAGCACGCGCACGGCCACCGACTCCCCCGCCCCGGCGGACGGTCGCTCCTCGAGTTCGACGCGAACCCGCTCGCCGGCGAGCCCCTGCGACTGCAGGAAGGCCGAGACCGCGAACCGGTCGCCCGGAAACACGCGGGCCGGCGCCACGAGATCGGCCACGCGGACGTTCGCCGGCAGCGTGTCACTCCCCACGCCGATCGTGTGCACCGCCACACCAGCCCGCGTGGCGACCGCGGCGGCAGACCGCGGGTCGAGGCCGGCGTTCTGCCCGCCGTCTGACAGCACCACCACGCCCGCGAGCGTGCCGGCCGGCCCTGCCTCGGCCGCGCGGGCCACCGCTTCGCCCAGCCTCGTCTCGGCGCCGCCGGGCACGAGCTGCGCCCGCCAGTCGACCTCGGGAGCCTCGCCAGAGTCCGCTTCGGATCCCGCGGAGGCGAGCCGCAGCACGGGGGCCGCGTCGGCGTCGAACCGCCACACGCTCACCTCATGCCGCGGCAGCACTGCCGCGAAGAGGTCTGACTCGACGAGATCGGCGGCGACGACCGCCCGCGTGACGGCGGCATCGTCGCCATCGGCCAGCGACATGCTGGCGCTTGAGTCAACGAGCACGGCCACGCGTGACGGCAGGGCGATCTCGTGCTCCGCGATGCGTTCGATGTCGAGGATCGCCAGCGCGACGGCGGCCAGGGCCGCAAGCCGAAGCACCGCGAGGAGCACGGCCAACGGCCGCGGCAGTTCGACCGCGTCGCGGCGGACCATCCACGCGACGTACACGGCCACGGCGGCGACCAGCAGCAGCGCCACCGGCATCTGCCACCAGTCGTCAAAACCGTCGAGCAGCTGGCTCGAGACGCGGTGTCTCATGAGGCTGCTCCGTGATGCTCGCGGGGCGTCGCCCCGCGACGAGCAGCCGGCGATGATGGTTGGCGGAGGGATGCCGGTGGCCGATGCCCAACGGACAGGCACAGGTTGAAAACCTGTGCT
>JBBAVQ010000020.1:8869-20494 GCA_040397625.1 Pirellulales bacterium
CAGCAGCGGCAGCGGAAGCGGCATCATGGTCACGGTGCTCAGGACGTGGGCCGACGGACGGGGTGGTATCCAGCCGCATACGCGACCAGCTGTTCCAGGAGCAGCAGCCCGGCGACGGTGAGAAGCAGCGGCATGGCGAGGGGCCGACCGGCGGTGTCGCCGGCTGCGGCCGCCACGTCGGCGGCACGATCGTAGCGGAACGGCACGCCTCGCAGCGCCGCCTCCAGCCGCCCGAGTCCGGCCCGCTCCAGGCGTCCCTCGGCCGGGTCGACGTTGACGGCGATCGACCGCTGCCGCTCGCCGCCGTCGAGCCGCCGCCACCGCGCCTCGACGATGCCGGCTCGGGCGGTCGTCGGCAGCGTGGCCTCGAGCATCGGACCCGACGTCGCGACGGCCATCTGCCGGACGATCGCGGCGTCTGGTGGCACGAGAAATTGGACGTCGGGCTCGTCGATGCCCGCCTCGAGCCGCACCACGACGGGATCGCCGACCGTGACCGACTCCGCCCGCCGTTGCAGCCGGGCGAGGTGGCTCTCGAGTTCCAGGAGCACCACCACCCAGCTCGGGTTCGCGCGGGCCCAGTTGTTCCACTCGGGCGCGGCCGTCGTGAGCACCGCCACCACCCCGCCTTTGCCATACGTCTTCTCGACCGCGAGCGGCTGGCCGGTGCGGAGCGACAGGAGCCGCCGCACGCCCTGGCCGGCGGCGTCGAAGCCGCGATCGACCGCCCAGAACCGCTCGATCCGCACGGCATCGAGCAGCGGATTGCGCTGGCCGGAGAGCACCGCCACCACCGGGTGATCCTCGACGCTGACATCGGGCGTCGGCGCGGCGGCCTTGGCATCCGGCGGCAGATCGACGGCGCCGACGAGCGGCACGGGAAAGAGTCCCTCGCCGCCGCGATGGAGCGTGGCATTGACGACGTCGGCGCGGGTTCGAGGCCCGCAGAAAAAGACGACGCCACCCCCGCCGCGGACATAGGCCTCGACGGCGGCGACGGCCGCCGCATCGAGCCGTTCCACGTCGAGGATCCAGATGCACGCGAACTGCCCCAGGTCGGTCGCGGCCAGCGCCGCCGGTGGCACGACGCGTGGCCGCAGGCCGGTCGCGGCCCCGGCTCCCGGGGCGAGCGCCGTCGCCACGTAGAAGCCGTCGCCCGATGCGGTTGCTCCGGCGGCAGAGTCGGCAGCGCCATCGACCACGAGCACATCCACGCGATCAGCCACATCGATCACGGTCCGGCGAACATCGTCGGCGCGGAGCGCGTCGCCGGGGACAGCCGCCTCGATCGCATGACTACCGGGGGTCGTGAACCGGACGTCGAACCGACGGCTGGCCGTGCCACCGGCCGGAATCTCGTCGATCCGCAGCCCGGGCCGGCCGCCGCCATCCTCACGCAGTTCGAGGGCGACGTCACGGACGGGGGCGGGGCCGTCGTTGCGAATCTCCACCTCGACCGGCAGCAGCACGCCGGCCGCGGGCACGCCGCCGGCCACCTCGAGCCGCGCGACGGTGAGGTTGGCCGCAGGACCGTCGCCAGCGCAGTCCACCAGCCGGAGCGTGGCGCCGTCGGCCGCCAGCTGCCGCAGCGTCGCAGCTGGCTCGTCGCCACCGAGCCAGTCGCGGCTGCGAAAGTCCCCCACGAACCAAATCACCCGCGGACCGTCCGCTGCGGCCGCCAGCCGCCGCGCCGCGGGGCATGCCTCCGGCGGACCAGCCGCGGAGTCGCCGGCGCCGGCCCGTCCGAGAGCGTCGCGCACCGCTGCGATGCTGCCCGGCGCCACGTCGGTGAATGGCAGGAGCAGCAGCTCCGCATCGGTGGATGCGGCAAGCTGCGAGGTGACCGCCACGCCGAGCCGATGACGGCCCGCCGACGACGCGAGATCGGCGGCGATCCGCTCGACCACCCGCCGGCCCCGATCAAAGGCGGTGGCCCGCCGACGGTCGCCCGCCGCTGTCTCGGTGTCGGCCGTGTTGGCCGCGCCGGTGGTGTCGCCCATCGACGCGCTGTCGTCGAGGATCACCAGGTGGGTGGTGGCGGCGCCGCCTGCGATGCCGCCGGCCGAACGCCAGCGGGGCTGCGCGAGCGCCGCGACGAGCCCGAGCACCGCCAGCGTCCGCAGCGCCAGCAGCACGATCTGACGAAGCAGCACGCGGGTGCGGTAGCGCCGCTGACTCGCGAGGAGGAACTCCATCGCGGCCCACTGCACCCGCCGCTGCCGCAGGAGGTTGATGAGGTGGATCAGGACGGGCGCCGCCGCGAGCGGCAGGCCCCACCAGAAGAGCGGCGCAAACTCGAAGGTGGGCATTCGCAACGGCTCCGCCTACACGGCCACGCTCGCCCGCCGCGACAGGAACCGCACGAGCGCCGCGTCGAGCGGCTCGCCGGTGCGAACCAGTGCGTAGTCGCAGCGGAGGGCCGCCGCCCGCCCGCGAACCTCGTTGAGAAACGACTCGACAGCCGCCAGGTAGCCCTCCCGCAAGGCCCGCGGGTTGCAGGCGAGGTGCGCCGGAAGTTCGAGCCCCTCGAACCGCGTCGGCCCGTCGAAGCGAAAGTCGATCTCGTCGTCGTCGAGCACGTGCACGATCGCCAGATCGTGGCCCCGCGTCCGCAGCAGCTGCAGCCCGGAGAACATGCCCGCGCGGTCGCCGAGAAGGTCGGAGACCACGACCACCATGCCCCGCTTCGGCAGCGATTCGGCGACCGCCCGGAGGACCCGGTGAAAGTCGCCGGCACCCGCGTTCCGCGGCGCCTCGAGCACGTCGCAGATGCTCGCCAGCTGCGACCGCTTGGTGCGAGCGGGCACGCTCGCCCGGAGCCGGTCGTCGAACACGCCGCAGCCAACGGCATCGCCATGCGAGAGGGCCAACCAGGCGAGGCTCGCGGCCAGCGTGGAGGCGGCGTCGAACTTCGTGGGTCGCGGCGGCACGGCGTCTGCGCCGCCGCGGTAGTCCATGCTCGCGGAACCATCGACGAGAAGCGTGAGCCGGAGGTTCGTCTCCTCCTCGTACTCCTTGACGGTGAAGCGGTCCTGCCGTCCCCAGACCTTCCAGTCCACGCGCCGCAGGTCGTCGCCGCGGACGTACTCGCGGTGCTGGAGAAACTCCACCGACTGCCCCTTGAAGGGGCTCTTGTGGAGGCCGGCGAGCGCGCCCTCGACCACGGCCCGGGCACGGAGCTCGAGCCGGTGGATGCGGGCGATCGCGTCAGGACGCAAATATCGTCTGGAACCGCGGGTCACGCGACAGCTCGTCCTCTCTGGCGGGGGTGGACTCGATGATCCGGTCGATGATGGCGTCGGGAGTCACCCCTTCGCTCTCCGCGGCGAAGCCCACCACGATCCGGTGCCGCAGCACCGGCGCCGCCAGCGCGCGGATGTCGTCCTCCGCGACGTGCGGGCGGCCCTGAAGCAGCGCCCGCGCCTTCGCGCCCACGATCAGGAACTGCACGGCCCGTGGCCCCGCGCCCCAGACGAGCTGGTCGGAGACGAACTCCGGCACGCCCCGCTCGCCAGCCCGCGTCTGCCGCACGATGGCCAGCGCATAACGGACGAGGTGGTCGCTCACCGGCACCTCGCGGACGCTCGCCTGGAGCGCGACGATGTCGGCCGCCGAGAGGACCGGCCGCGGATCCTCCAGCGGCGCGCCGGTCGTTCGCCGCGCGATCTCAAACTCCTCGGCGAACGAGGGATAGCGAACGAACACCTTGAACATGAATCGATCCTGCTGCGCCTCGGGCAGCGGGTAGGTGCCCTCCTGCTCGATCGGGTTCTGCGTGGCCAGCACGAAGAACGGATCGACGAGCCGGTGTCGGACGCGGCCCACGCTCACCTGCCGCTCCTGCATCGCCTCCAGGAGCGCCGCCTGCGTCTTCGGAGGCGTGCGGTTGATCTCGTCGGCGAGCACGACGTTGGCGAACAGCGGGCCCTCGAGAAATCGCGGCTGCCGTGTTCCTGTCGCCTTGTCCTCCTCGAGCACGTCGGTGCCGATGATGTCGGCCGGCATCAGGTCGGGCGTGAACTGGATGCGGCTGAAGGAGAGGTCGAGACTGCGGGCGAGCGTGCTCACCAGGAGCGTTTTGGCGAGCCCGGGGACGCCCTCGAGCAGGCAGTGGCCGCGGCTGAAGAGGCTGATCAGCAGCTCCTCGATCACCTCGCGCTGGCCGACGATCACACGGGAGAGCTGATCGAGGATTCGCTCGTGGGCCTCGTGCAGACGGTCGATGGCGGAGGTGGAGGACATGGGCGTGGGGCCTTCGGGGAATGGCGGGCGTTGGTCAGCGCTGGTAGATCGGCAACGAGCCCTTCTCGAGCTGCAGGATCACGAGGTTCGTGGCGGTGGTGTAGACGGTGCCGATGTAGCCCTGCGGCCAGAACGCGCCGTCGCGGTCCCGCTGGGCCTCGGCGACGAGTCGCTTGCCGATCTGGCCGCGGTACGACTCCCAGGCCGCGCCCCCCTCACGATACATGACCTGCGCGTAATAGAAGTGGGCGTAGTGCCAGTGGCCAAAGCTGTTGTTGCCGATGTTGCCCAGGTTTTTCTTGGCGTAGGCGAGCATTCGCGGCACGTGCGTGTCGTCCTCCTCGCCGGCGTTGAACAGGCAGGCGATCGCCGCCGCCGAGATCGCCGGCCGGCCGCCGCCCCCCTTGGAACTGTACTGCACGCCGCCGTCGGGCAGGGTGCAGGCGTGGATGTAGGCGATCGCCTTGTCGATGATCTCCCGCGGCACCGGAATGCCGGCGTTGCGACAGCCCCGCAGACCCTGCACCTGCGTGATCGTCGTCGAGCCCTCATCGAAGTCGTTGACGTCCTTGGCGCTCACGTATCCCCAGCCGCCGTCCTTGGTCTGCGCGCGGCCCGAGAACACGACCGCCTTGGTGAGCACGCCGACGAGTTCCTCCCGCCGCCGTTCGTCCTCTTCCTCGCCGAGCACCTGCGACAGGAAGAGCATCGCGAAGCCATGGCCATAGGTGTAGCGGTCGTCCGACTGCGGATCGCCGATCAGGCCGTTGGCCCGCGAGCGACTCACGAGGTAGTCGACCGCCAGCCGGATCGCGTCGGCATGGCGGCCCTGCGACGTGGTCGAGCCCTCCATCACCAAGGCCATGCCGGCCAGCGCCGTCATCGCCGTCGGGTAGCGGCCCTCGTTGGCCGACCAGTTGCCCCGCCGCGACTGCTTCGCCTCGAGCCAGGCCAGACCGTCGGCCACCACGGCCTCGACCGGCTCTCTCTCGGGCGACGTGTTGGGCGTCCTGGCTGGCGCGGCGGCCGCGGGCGGCGTGGCGAGCGCCGCTGCGATCAGCCCCGCCACGGCAAACCGCGCAGCGATGCGATCGGTGGCGCGGCACGGCGAACGAGGGCGACGAAAGAGCGGCATGCATCCATCATACGGGGCCAGCCCGGCACCCGGGGCCGACCCGGCATCCGAGCCGCCTTCCTCGCCTACCCGCTCAGGCGTACCACCGTGCCACTCCACCGAGCCGGGATGCGATCTATTCGGCGCGGCCGAGGGATTGCAGGCCGCGGCCGGGTGCCGGCGGCCGGCCCTCCGCCTGAAACGGCGGCTGCGGCGGCAGCGGTTCTCCGGTGAAGGCGAGCGTCACCGTGGGCGTCATCGCACCGGCGCCGCGAATGGAGATGGTGTGCTCGCGCGGAGCCCCGACCACCTCGCAGCCGACGAACAGCTGCTGCTTCACCGGCAGCCTGTGCTCGTCGAGCACGGCATGACCGGTCCTTTTGTCGAGGCAGAGCACGACGATTTCGGCCCCGTCACCGGGCCGCGTCTGCCTCGTCAGCACCAGCACCGGCAGATCCGGCGGCTGCGACAGCAGCAGGCAGTGCTGCCTGACCGTGGCCGGCGCCTGCCAGAGCGGGCGACCGTCGTCGCGGCCCACCGCCCAGATGGCGCCCGACAAGGGCGCGGTGGACTCGCTCGACATCAACATCCCCTGCAGTGGCGAGATCGCGGCGTCATCGCTGGCGGCACTTTCCGCCGCGGCCGCGAACACGAGATACCGGTCCCGCCAGGGCACGACGTGCAGTTCGTCAACCCGCGCGCCGCCGCCTGTCAGCCGTGTTTGCCAGACGGCGGTGCCGGCGGCAACGTCGATCACGGTAAGCGTGCCGTCGGGCTCGAGCACCGCGAGCCGGCCGTCGGCGACCATCGTGGCCCGGCCATCTCCCGCAAACTCACCGAGCGACCGCGACTCCCGCAGCAGCGGATCGATGCGGTCGATCCGCACGCGGGATGCGAGCGGGCCGTCGTCGCCGGGCACCACCGCCACCACGAATCGGCCGTGGCTCGCGAGCCGCTGCCGGCGACCGGGCAGGTCTACGACGTGGAGCAGCCGGCCGTCGCACATCGAGAGCACCGGCGACGAAAGTCCGTCCACGGTACAGCCGCAGGCGGTGTCGTCGTCGGCGATCCACTCCACGATCCCGCGCAGCCCCTGCCGCTCCCAGAGCGCGCGGCCGGTCACCGGATCGAGCAGCGACACCGCACGGCCCGCGGGCACGAGCACGCCGGAGCGCGCGGCGGCAGGAGCAATCGCGCCGCGGGGTCCCTCGAGATCGTCGGGTTCGGTAATCCTCCGGCCCAGCGGCACGCCTCCGTTGCGGGCCACGCGGCCCACCGCTCCCGCCCGCACCGACACCAGTTCGCGTCCGGTGGCAGGACGTGCCGCGGTCTTCCAAAGGAGGCGGCTCTCGCCCGCCACCGAGCCGATGTCGTAGCCGCTGACGCCCGCACCCGTCCGCACGACGAGCGTGCTGCCGACCACCGACGGTTCGATCGGCGAGGCCTGGTTGAACCACGGCATCGACGCCGCGGGCTCGAGCGGCAGCGGCTCCACGACCCGCCGCCCGAAGCCGTCCGCCACGAGCAGCCTCCGCTGCTGCATGTCGTAGGAGACGGAGATGCCGGGCACGACCGAGTCAGTCACGCCGATGAGCGGCACCGCCACCACCTGACTGCCGGGGGTGCCCGGCTCCGGTGTCATGCGACGCAACCGCGACACGACGACGCGGCCCAGCGGCCACTCAGCCGCCGTGGCGGAGGTGTCCACGGCGGGCTGCTCGTCGCCGGGCCGCTCCACGGGCGACCACGCGCGATCGACGAGTTCATCGATCTGGCGGCGCAGCGACGCATCCGCTCGAGACGCCAGATCAGCCAGCCGACCCCGCGTCCAGCGGTCGGGATCCACCTCCAGGCCGGTCTCGGAAGGATCGCTGATGAGCAGCGCGTGTGGCCCCCCGTCAGACGCTGCCACGAGCCGCCGGCAGCCGCGCCAGGCCGTGGCGTCATCCCGAGTGCGGAGGCTGCCGTCGATCACCGCGCGGAGCACGTCGGGCATCGCGGCCGCCGATTCACCGGCGTCGTCCCATGACCGCCATGCCGCCACCGCCGGCGGAAAGTCACGCCGCATCGCAAACACCAGCGCGTCGGCGGCGGCGGACGGCGGCGCCCGCGCCGACCCCGCCGCGGTGCGAATCCGCTCCAGTGCCGCCCCCACCTCGCCCGCCGCGAGATCGAGCTGCCCGCCCCAGTAATCGGCCCACGGCCGCCGCGTTGCGTCATGACTGGCGGTCTCCACCTTCGATTCGAGTTCCCCCGTCTGATGGAACACGTCGAGGAAGTCGATGCCCCGCGAAATCACCTCGCCGCGAACCGCGATCAGGTTTCCGGGAACGCCCCCGCCGCGAACGGCGTGCTGCCCTGCGAGCCGGCCGTCGGCGAGGTCGATCTCGACGACCGCCGGCGCATCGACCGGCAGGAAGAGCCGCGTCCCGGTCAACAGTCCGCGACCGCTCGGACGGCTGCCCGGCGGATGGGGTCGCGTCCAGCGCTGCCGTCCGGTGTCGGCCGACACCGCCTCGACGCCATCGGCACTGACGAGAACCAGGCTGCCGGCCACGACGCCCGCGATCTGGCGGCGGCCGCGGAGCGGTCGGTGCCAAGCGGCGGCGCCATCCCGCAGGCCAAGACACACGAGCCCATCGGCGTCGTACGGCATGAGGAACACACGACCGCCGGCGATCACGGGCCACGGGTCACCACCCCGGCCTGCGAGCGGCTCGCGGGGTTCGCCGGTGAGCCCACGAAGCCTGATTCCGCCGGCATCGTCGCCGCGCTCGGCGGCCAGGCGATAGGAGTGCGCCCACAGCAGCGCGCGGGAGGTGAGGTCGATCGCGACCACGGTGCCTCCGCCGATCGGACAGACGAGCACGCCCTCGGCGAGTGCCGGCGTCAGGCCCGCCAGCCGCCGCGTGTAGCAGTCGGGGCCTGCGGCCGACTGCCGCTCCTCGAGGTCGGCGAGCGGCTGCGACCATTGCACGGTTCCATCCGCCGCGTTGAGCACGTCCACCCGCACCTGGCCGTGAGCCTCGACGAGCACGAACAGGTCGCGCCCGACCACCAACGGCGCGCCCATGAACCAGTCCCTCGCCATGTCCACGGGGTCACCGGTGGCCGCAGCGGCCTGATCGGCCTGCGGCAGCCTCCACGACACCTCGCCCTTCGCCGTCGCGTCGTAGGCCGTGAGCATGTTGCCCCCGACCCAGCGCCCGTCCGCTGCACCGAAGCCGGCCGCGACGGCGTCGGCGGCCGGCGTGAGCGCATCGGGGTGGCTCTCCACCGCGAACACGCGGACGCCGTCGCTCGATAATCCGCCGCTGGTCGCATCGTCGAAGCCGCGGCTGAGCGCCATCTCCACGGCGGATCCCCGCGTGGCCGCGACCGCCGACTGCAGCCAGAGCCGCTTGCCGGTCTCGAAATCGACCCCGAGGATTCCCAACGGCGTCTGCACGACGACGATTCCGGCGACGGCGAGCGGCGATCCTGCCGGCACCGCCAGCCCCCCGTCGGCCACCAACGCCCGCCGGCGCTTCTCGAGCAGCCGTGCCTCCTCGGGGTGACGGGTGAGCGGCACGCGATATCGCGGCACGAGCAGCGGCTGCGTGGCGTCAACGACCGCGTTTCGGGCGGCATCGCCCCGGGCCAGCCGCCAGTCGCCGGCCGGGTCGCGCACCGCCGGCGGGGCGAACCGGTCGAGCCACGCATCCGAAGGCCGATCACCCGACCCAGCCACGTCGCCGCCGCCGAGCCGGCCCGCGGCAGCCGGCAGCCGCCGCGCTTCCGCGACGAGTCGTTCGGCCGTGGGCCGGTCTCCGGCGCGGGCCGCCGCCGCTGCCCGCATGAGGGTCAGCGTTGGCTTCCATACCGGCTCGCCACTCGCGGCGAGCCGCTCGAGCCACGCCGACGCGGTGCACGGATCGTCGGCCTCGAACGCCGCCTGCGCGGCGATCGCGGCCGCCCGTCGCCCCGCGGGCGTGGCGAACCAGCGTCGGGCGACGGCGTCAACGCCGGCGGCATCTGCCCGAGCAACCGCCTCGCCGAGCACCCGGTCGGCGCGACTGCGGCAGAGGAGCGCATAGGCGTCGCGGCCGGAGGGCGGCAACGCGGCGACCAGCCGCGTGGCCTCGGCGCGAATGCTCAGTCGCGTACCGTCACCCGACCCGGCCACCATGAACGCATCGCGATCATCGGCCAGGATCTCGTCGAGCAACGCCGCCGCGTCAGTCCACTCGCCGGCTGCCAGCAGCCGGGAGGCGCGATCGAGCTGCCGTTCCTTCGCCCGATCGGTCGGCAGGAACACTCCCGCGTCTTCGGCCGCAGGCAGACCCTCGTCGTCCTGATCAGCAGCCGGCGCGGCGTCTTCGCCCTGCCCGATCGCGACCCCGGACGAAGCAGACAGCCACGCCCCGCTGACGACGACGATCGTGGCGAGCCCGCGAGCACAGACCCATGAGCCGCCCCGTTGACGTCGCCGGAATACGGAAGCCACCGCGGTCATGGCGTCGCCCGGAGGTCCCTCGATCACCCGCACGAGCCCATCCTAACAGGCCTATCAGTCTGAGAATGCGTGGCGGGCACGTCCGCCTGGCTGGCGTGTCCGCGGCCGCGGACAGCCACGATCCCCGACAAAAAACGGCCATTTTGCGAGTTTTTTGCCGTCGGCTGCGGGCACGAGCCGCGTTTTTCCCCATAATAAAGCCGGTTTTCTGCCGGCCGACCCCTTTTTTTGGGTTGCATTTTCAAACCCGCGAAGTCTAATCGGGGCCGCGTTCGGCGATTACGGCCGAGTTTTATGGTCGATCTCTTTGACGGCGGGGGGCACCTGCCGCATCCAACTCTGACATTAGTGGAGGAACTGGCGATGGCGAAGAAGTCCGGTAGCAAGCCGATGACGAAGACCGAGATCATGCGGAGCATCTCGGAGACGACGAACCTTCCCAAGAAGGACGTGGTCGCCGTGCTCGAGGCTCTGACGACCGAAATCCAGAAGTCCCTCAAGGGCTCGGGCATCGGCGTGTTCTCGATCCCCGGCCTGGTCAAGATCGAGCGGCGGAAGGTTCCGGCCCGCCCTGCACAGAAGGGCGTCAAGAACCCCTTCACCGGTGAGCTGCAGGATCGTCCGGCGAAGCCGGCCAGCGTCAAGGTCCGGGTTCGGGCTCTCAAGAACCTGAAGGCGATGGTGTCCGGCTGATCTCAGCCGGCGCGCATCCACCACAGCGTGTTCATCCTGGCGGGCGGCATCCACGAGATGCCGCCCGCTTTTTTTCCATCTGGTGGAGGAAGCTGTCGCGGGGGTTTGAGGGCGACTGTGGGCAGTGGTGGCAAACGGGGTAAGCCCTGTTCCGGTCAGGATGACACTGCCGGCTGGGGAAGCGGGGAGGATTTTGCCGATAGAGCCAGCGGGCTGTTACGCGCCCGCTGGCATTCGACACGTTTCACCCTGGGTTGCGAGGCCGCATGATGGACCACCGTGAGACCTGTGCGTGGGCGCTTGCTGCGACGGATATTCCCTGGAATCTTCGCCGACGCGAACCGGTTCTCCACGCCCTCAGCGGTGCCTTCGATACGTTGCGCCAGCGGTTCCTCCGGCACGACAAGATGGCGGCCCTGGTCGCGCGGATGCTCCGTGACGCGGCCGACGGCAGCGCCGAGGGATCGATCCGATTCGTGGATGTCGGCTGCGCGGAGGGCGGCCGCGCACTCCGCATCGCCGATCGCCTGCCGCGGAGCGTGGCCGGCCGTCTCGAACCGATCGGGATCGAGGTTTCGAACTACCTCGCCCGTCTGGCCCGCCGCGCGTTCAACGGCCGGGGCGGCCGCTGCATCCAGGGCGCCGCGATCGACGGCCTCGACCACGTGGAGCGCGGCAGCGTTCACGTCATCGCGCTCTCGCGCACCCTCGAGCACGAGACGTCCCCGCTGCCGCTGCTGCGCCGCTGTCGCGAGCGGCTTGCCCTCGACGGCAGGATCGTCGTCAAGGTGCCCAACCATGCCTGCGTCGGCCGGCGGCTCCGCGGCAGTCGCTGGTATGGCTATCGCTGGCCTGATCACGTCAACTCCTTCACCCCGGAGACGCTCGCCGCCTTGGCGCGGGCCGCGGGGCTGCGGGTTGTGAGAATGAACGCGCTCGACCGCTCGCCGCTGAGCGACTCGCTCTACGCCGTGCTCGGCCGCGATGCGTCGTCCCGCGATACCGTGCCTGCCGTGCCATCCCCCATGCGCAAGGCGGCCTGATCAAGAACTGGTGCCCGCAGGAAGCGTCATGCCGTCAG
>JBBAVQ010000021.1:0-14812 GCA_040397625.1 Pirellulales bacterium
GGAAGGCGAGCAGGGCGTAGGCCGTGGAGTGGCTCTTGTTGAAGCCATAGCCGGCAAACTTCTCGATCAGCGCGAAGACCTCCTCCGCCTGCTGCTTCGTGATGCCCTGCTCCTGGGCGCCCGTCACGAACTGCTCGCGGAAGGCGGCGATCGTTTCGAGCTTCTTCTTGCTGATCGCCTTGATGCAGGTGTAGGCGGAGGAGAGCTCGATGCCCCCGAGCCGCTGCAGGATCCGCATCACCTGTTCCTGATAGACCATCACCCCATGCGTCTCTCCCAGCACGTCCTTCATGACGGGATGGAGAAACTCGGCCCGCTTCCGGCCGTGCTTGACGTTCACATACTCGTCCACCATGCCGCCTTCGAGCGGGCCCGGCCGGTAGAGGGCGTTGACGGCCACGATGTCGAGGAAGTGGTCGGGCTTCATCCGCTGGAGCAGGTCGCGGATGCCGCCGCTCTCGAGCTGGAAGATGCCCTTCGTCTCGCCGCGGCAGAGCGTGGCAAAGGTGGGCTTGTCGTCGAGCGGGAACGCGAAGGGGTCCATCCGCCGTTGCTGCGTGCTGAAGATGATGTCGAGGGTCTTGGCCACGACCGTCAGGTAGCGGAGGCCGAGGAAGTCCATCTTCATCAGGCCCGCCCGCTCGACGTCGCCCATCGCCCACTGGGTGATCACTTCCTCCTTGCCGGTCACCCGCTGGAGCGGCACATACTCGACGAGCGGCTGGTCGGCGATCACCACCGCGGCGGCGTGCGTGCCGACGTTGCGGGCCAACCCCTCGATCTGCTTCGCGAGGTGCACGAGTTCGAGGACCTCGGCGTCGGCCTCGCAGGCGGCCGCGAGCTGCGAGCCGACGGCGGTCGCGTCTTCCAGCGAGATGCCGAGCTGATCCGGGACGAGCGCCACGATCTGATCGACGCGGGGCACCGGCATTCCGAGCGCACGGCCCACGTCGCGGATCGCGGCCCGGGCGGCGAGCGTGCCAAACGTGCCGATCTGGGCCACGTTGGCCTCGCCGTACTTCTTCTTCACATACTCGATGACTTCTCCCCGCCGCTCCTTGCAGAAGTCGATGTCGATATCGGGCGCCTCCCGGCGGTTGATGTCGAGGAATCGCTCGAAGAGGAGGTCGTATTCCAGTGGGCAGACGTGCGAGAGGTAGAGGGAGTAGGCGACCAGCGCCCCGACGCCCGAGCCTCGCGCCGCCGCCGGGATGCTCCGCTCGCGGGCGTGACGGACGAAGTCCCAGACGATGAGGAAGTAGCTGGCGAATCCGAGGGTGTCGATCACCGACAGTTCGCGGTCGAGCCGCTCGATCACCTGCGTGTGGAGCACGGCCGTCGCCGGGTCAACCGGCACGCCGCCTTCAGCCCAGCGCTTGGCCACGGTGGCATACCGTTCGCGGAGTCCCTCCAGGCAGAGCCGCCGAAGCTCCTCGGAGGCGGTGAGCCCGCCGGGAACCTCGAATCCGGGAAAGTGCCGCTTGCCGAGGTCGAGGTCGATCGACACGGAGTCGGCGATCTCCTGGCTGCGGTTGACGGCGGCCGTCACGAGCCCGCGATCGATGCCGACAAACGCCTCGTGCATCTCCTGCGGACTCTTGAGGTAGAACTCGCTGGAATCCATCCGCATGCGCGAGGCATCGTTGCGGAACCGGCCCGTGTTGACGCAGAGGAGAATGTCCTGCGCCTCGGCATCCTCGCGATTGACGTAGTGGCAGTCGCAGGTGGCCACCGGCGGGATGCCAAGCTCCCGGGAGATCTCCAGGGCGACCTCCGTCACCTGCCGCTGCACGTCGAGGCCGTTGTCCTGGATCTCGATGAAGTAGCGGTCGCCGAAAGTCTTCTGAAACCAGCCGGCCACGTCGCGGGCCTGCGCCAGCGACTCGCGCTGTTCGCGGGACGACCCCACCAGCGCCCGGCTGAACTCGCCGGAGAGGCAGCCGGAGAGGCAGATCAGGCCCTCGCCATACTCCTCGAGCAGTTCGCGATCGATGCGGGGCTTGAAGTAGAAACCCTCGAGGTAGGCCTTCGTGGCCAGCTTCAGCAGATTGGCGAAGCCGACGCGGTCGCGGGCGAGGAGCGTGAGGTGATAACTCGAATCCCGCTGGCTGCCGGCATCCTTTTGGAAGCGGCTGCCCGGGGCGATGTAGGCCTCGTAGCCGATGATCGGGTTGATCTTTGCCGCCTTGGCGGCCTCGTAGAACTCGAGCGCCCCGTGGAGGTTGCCGTGGTCGGTGATCGCCAGGGAGTTCATCCCCAGTTCGACCGTGCGGGCCACCAGTCGGTCGATCGAACTGGCCCCATCGAGGAGGCTGTAATGGCTGTGGCAGTGGAGGTGGGCGAACGACTGCGTGCTCATCCGTGGGCCTCGCGCGAAAAGGCCGCATTCTAGCAGATGGGCCGCAGGGCTCTGGAGCACGTTGGAAACGGCCCGCGGGGCGGGAGGCCGGTTGGTCCGCAGGGCGGCGACCTGTGGCGATATGGCAAAGCTGTTGGTCCGCAGGGTGCCAACCTGCGGCTACCTTTCGGAGCCGTGCGTGCTGGGTTGCCACCCTGAACACCGCACGCCGTGCAGACCCTCAGTCGGCCTGCGGCTCGCCGATCTTTCGCAGCATCTCGGCCAGCCTGGCCTGGAGATCGAGCAGCAGCTGCCACTGCGGAAAGTCGAGGTCCACCCGGTCACCGCCGGCCCGCATCACCGCCGCCTCGCTCGCCTCGCGGAGCACCGCTTGGACGTAGTCGAGCAGCTCGGCGAGTTCCGCCGACTGTGCCGGGCTGAGTCGTTCCGGAAGGGGCGGAGGACCGGAGGGCAGCAGCGGCGACCTCAGGTTCGAGACGTCTTCGACGACGTCCGACTGATGGCTGGCGATCTGCTTCATCCGATCCTGCAACTGGCGGGCATGCCCGTTGGCCGCCGGCTGGTGCCGGGCCGACACCTCGGCGATGCGGCGGTCGATGTCGCTGTGCGACCCGACGAGGAGGAGGGAGCGGCCGACGGCGATCATGTCGCCGTGGCGGACGATCCGCACCTGGACGTCCTCACCGTTGACCTTCGTGCCGTTGGTGCTCTCCAGGTCGGTGGCAACGATCTTGTCGTTGTCTTCCTGGAGCTTGAGGTGGTAGCGACTGACCCGCTCGTCGTTGAGCTGGATCGCATTGCCCTCCTCGCGGCCGATCGTCACCGGTGTGGGCAGGTCGTGGAACACACGGCCGCGGTCGGCGCCGTGCAGGACGCGGAGAGTGATCAAAGCCATGTCGTACTCGCCCGCGGCAGGGCCCGCTTTCGCGGGAAAAATGCCCCGTCACCGTCTGCCCGGTCGATCCTCCACCGGCAAGGATACACGACGGAAAGGCCGACGTCCGGTTTCGGGCGGCCCTGCCGCGGCCCGGGATGCCCGCCGCGGTTGACCCGGCCGCAAAACCGCTACGATTGACGCCACGCACCCGTAGCTCAATGGATAGAGCATCGGTCTTCGGAACCGAGGGTTGCAGGTTCGAGTCCTGCCGGGTGTATTTCAGAGCCGTTGTTTTTCAGTGCTTTTCGTCGTCGGGAGATTTGGCAGTTTCGTCGCTTCATCAGCAATCCTCAAAAATCCTCACATCGGTATCGGTTTCGAAGGGGCTCGTCCGTCCCTGATCGTCCGCCTGTGAGTACTCCCGCGTTCAATCTCGTTCGGACGGAGGCTCGGGAAACAGGCCTGGCAACCAGCGGTGAGCCAGTTTCACCGGGAACCCCAGGCGTAGCGCGGCCCGCGGTGAATCGGATTCCACGGCTCCCTGGGTGATCAACGCCGATGTCACCCGGCGTGCGGTTCGTTCGCTCGTTCCCAACACTTTTTCGATGTCGCCACGCTTGAGTTCCCCGCGAACCAGCACCGCCTCGAGGAGGCGGTCGGATCGCGCAGCGAGTCGTCCCGCCACGACTTCTTCTTCTGCCCAGCGAATCACGTGACCGACGAATGTGGCGGGCTGGACGAGCCGCTCCATGAACGTCACCTGATCCAAACAGGTATCCAGGAAGAAACCGACGAAATCGGCAAGGGCCTCCTCGCTCAACGCGCCGCGACCATCGAGGTCGCCATGGCGGGGCTGGTCGCAATCTTCCAGGCGGTCCTTATAGGCCGGCTCATTGCGGGCAAGGCCCCGGGCAATCGACCAGATGCCGGTCGTGCCCATGGCATCCTGGAGCATAGCGTATGACATCAGCCTCGCGACGCGACCGTTGCCGTCGGCGAACGGATGAATCCAGAGCAAGCGGTGATGCGCCGTCGCCGCCGCGAGAATGGTGTCCATTTTTCCGAGCCGCGCATAAACCGCCTCGAAGCGATCCATGAACCTCGCCACGGCCCCGGGGCTCACGGCGTGGTGCCGGCCAACGGCCACATCAAACTCCCGCCATCGGCCTGGCACCACTCGATGCCGTGTGCCCGAATCTGGATTCTCAACTGTGAGCAGCGAGTCGGGGAGTTCCTCGCAGAATCTCCTGTGAATCTCGCTGATGCCTGCGGCGGTGGCCGCGCGTCCCTTGAGACCTCCTGAGTCGATCCACGACTGCACGGCAATGTGCGACCGGGCTTCGAGTTGGAGATCGCGTTTTCTGGGCTCCTTGCTGTAGTCCGCACGCAGGGCCCGTTCGATGTCCACGGGGTGTGTGTCATGTCCCTCGATGAGGTTGCTGTAGTAGCAGTTCATCGAGCGGACGAGGCGGGCAAGCCCCCCGGCGATTCCTTTCGGCAGGCTGTGGTCGAGCCGCGTCGAGGCGGCGACCAACTCCAGGGCCTTGTCGTTGAGCGTGGCACGCCACCGGGAGGACTCCCCGACGAGCAGGGGTTCCATCGAGATCGTGCTCTCTCCCCTGTCCGCGAGTGTCGTCATGGCTTCTGCGTGGCCGCTTTCTTGGCCGGTTTCTCCGAACCAGGCAGTGCGAAAAAACTAGTATAAATAGCCTGCTTGGGATCTGCGAGGGTGCCGCGAGGGCCGCGTCGTGGCCGCTTGCATGGCCGGATGAACGGGCAACTTCCAGCGGCGGCTCCAAAACGCGAAAAGCAGGGGCTCGCCACCGATCGGCGCGCCGCATCGTCGGCAATCCGGTTGACGAGGCCGTAAAAGTCCGGCGTCCGGACATCCAGATCGACTTCGTTTGCCAGGCTGAACCCGGCCTCGAAACGGGATGCGAGGCTGGCGAGCGCACTGTTGAAACCGAGCGTGGCCGCGCCAGTGGAAGCCGAAGGCCGTAAGGCCCCACCTGTATAAACCGAAGGCCGTAAGGCCTCACCTGTATAAGCCGAAGGCCATAGGGCCTCACCTGTATAAGCCGAAGGCCGTAAGGCCTCGGGCGCGGTCGAGGATGCCGCGTTTGTTGTGGCCACGCCTTGCGGCGTTGGGAAGGATCTGGGCGCTGTCCTGGCCGCGCCCCACGCCTCACGGCGTTGGGCTAGCACGGGAGCCCGGAGATGACGGGGCTCGGCTTCAGGGGACGGCTGGTTCCAGAGTCGTCGCGTCGTCCAGAGTCGTGGCGTCGATCAGGCCGGTCGTCTGGCCGTTGGCGTCGAAAAACTCCACGGTGCCGTCACGGCCTTCGGGTCCCGTACCGATCGCCACCGCCTCGGCGCCCGCGCGATCGCTGATCTCGATCCGGCCGCCGCCGCCCCCCGTCACCCGGCCGATGTGGATGAGCTTCGTACCGTCTTTCGACGTCAGCACGATCTCGCCGCAGACCACGCGGCCGGCCTCGATCGTGTCCACCTCCATCTCGGCCGGCGGAATCGTCGCCGCCCGCAGGGCCAGGCCGATGGCGAGAAAGAGCAGCGGGTAGACCGTCCAGCGTTCGCGGCTCGTCATGATCAGTCGCCGTGCTTCTGCCGCAGCCGCGCTGAGAGCCGCAGGATGTGGTGCACCCGCTCGAACTGGTCGAGCCAGTCGGCCACCGCCCCTGCCAGCGCGTCGGCAGGCGGAGCCACCGCCCCCGTCGGGCACGAGGTGTCGGCCTTGGCCGCCGCGGCACGGTAGGCGGAGAGCGTGCGGTCGCCATAGAAGAGGATCGGGGAGAAGTCTTCGCTGAAGAACGCCGCCACCGGCACCCGCTGGCCGCCGCAGACCTTGAGGTGGGCCGCGATGTCGGGCAGGGCGTCGCGATCGAGGAACCGCACGTCGAGCGACGGGGCCGCCGCCTGGAAGTGGGCAAAGATCGGGCACTGGTTCACGCAGTCGCCGCACCATGCGCCGGCGAGGACGAGCACCGGCATCCGCCGCACAAATCCGCCGAGGAGTCGCCGCTGTTCGGGCGTGAGCGACACCTTCGCATGCAGCGAGGCCCAGCGTTCCCGCTGATCGGGGGTGGCGTGCTTCGCCAGAAAGTCGGCGTAGGGCAGGGCCGCCGAAAACGCCTTCTCCCAGGCTTCGGCGGTCGGCGGGGCGCCGGCTCCGGGAATGGCGGCGGGTGGCGGGGTGAGCGAAACACTTTCGGCCATGGCATCGAATCTCCAGTGGTGAAGCGGCGGATCATACCCGTTTCAGCCCGATCCTCCCGATCCACCCAGTCGGCCACGGGCCATCCAGTTCCGCGGAAACCTGGCAAGGCTGCGAAACCATGGATGGGTTTTTTTAGCGAAGAACCGCCCTGCGAATCGGCATTGACCCACGAAATACCCCCACCTATTGTCCGTCTCGCCTGAAGGCCATGGGGCTGGTGCAACGCCCGCCCCACTCGAAGTCGGCGGCGGCACGGAAGCCAGCCGCCGACCTCGAGAAGGCACCTCAGGCACGTCCGTCCAATCGCTCCCGGAAACGGTCCAGGTTCTCCGCCCCCCTGGTACCTGGGCCGTTCCGGGGGCCTTTTTTTCGCCGCCTGCTTCGCGGCGAGACGCCGCCGGCTGGCTTGCGGCTACCATGCGGTCATGGCGACCTCAGCTTCTCCCCCCGGTGCCGAGCGGATCATCCGCTGGATCATGGTCGGCATCGTGGCCTGGGGCGTGTTTCACGCGATCGGTGCCTGGCGGCTCAACCACGACCCACGACGGATGATCGTGGTCCTCGCCTGCGTCGCCGCGTTTCTGGGATTCTGGCTGACAATGCTCGCGGCGTGGCGCCGGGCGAGGTCGTAGCGGCTACTCCGCCTCGCGGGCGAGGTGTGGCACGCCGACGGTGGCCCCGTAAGCCCTCACGAGGTCGTCGAGCGACCCGCCGAACGACCGCTGGAGCGATTCCTCGACCGGCGTGCCCTCCTTGATCCCGCGGACGAACTCGGCAAACTTCCGGGCGTCGCGGCTGATCAGCATCCGCACCATGCCCGATGCCATGCCGTACTGCACCGGCTGGATGTTCGCCGCCGTGAAGAAGCCCGGGCCGAGCGTGCCCTGGGTTCTCATGAAGGCGGCGGCGCGGGCCTCCTTGAGCGGCACCTGGTCGCAGTTCCTCACCACGCGGGTGCCCACCCACTCCGCGATGCCCTCGTTGAGCCAGTTGGGCAGCTGCTGCGACGACATCCAGCGGTGGTTGAAGCCGTGGCTCGTTTCGTGCACGAGCATGTGGGCGAAGGCGGCCGGGTCGGTTCCGCGATGGCATGCCATGATCACGCGGCCGTCGCTCCGCTGGTGGCAGACGCCGTGGGTGCCCTGCAGGCCGGATCGGAGCACGCCCTCTTCGAGCGCGGCATAGTCGGCCTCGTCGCGGAAGGCGATGACCAGGCACTTGCCCTTCCAGAGCGGCTCGCCCGTCGGAATGCCGTAGAGGTCGCAGAGGAAGTCGTGCATCGCGTCGAGGTCGGCCACGAACGGCGTGAACTGGGCCGCGGGGATGTCGCTCGCCACGAGGAACTCGTGCGTCTCGCTGACGGCCAGCCTCGGAAACCGCTGCTGGAGCTCGGCGACGAATGCCTCGAGCGACGCCACCTCGTGGGCGTGTTCCTCGGCCGTGAGCTTCGGCCACGGCGCGATGCCGTTGGCCTGCATGCGGGCCATCGATTCCTCGACCTGCCGGTCATAGGCCTCGCGAGCGCGGCGACCCCGGAGCTGCGCGAACGCCTTTCCCCCCGGCTGGGTTTCGTGCACCGTCTCCCGGCCGACCACGATCTTCGCGATGGCGGACCTCGAGACCGTGGTCACGGCCTTCTGGCCCTCGGCCCGGAGCCGCAGGGCGGTGACGGCGCCGTCTTTCTCGACCACGCCCGCGAGCTGAGGCCGCACGAACCGCCTGCCGGTGCCGAGTTCCACCACGTCGATCGTCGTTCCCACATGGGGGGCGAGCTTGTCGGCGAGTGCGTCGGCCAGCGCCGGCGCGGCGATGAAACCAGCGACGAGCGCCGCCAGCCACGCCGGCGCCGCGAGGCGTGGCGGGCGGGTCAGCCGTCGCATGCCGCCTCCCGCCGTTCGATGTCCTGTCGTCGCAGTTCGGTGCTCGAGATGTCGAGGCGAAACTCCCGCTGCGAGACGAAGTAGCTCACGTCGCGAAGCCGCTGCGGGGCGTCGATCTGGGCGGCGTCTTCGAACGCGCCGTTTCGCATGCGTCCGAAGACGATCAGGCCGCGGGCCTGCTCCGTGATCGCGTCGATCGCCTCCTCGGCGGCCGCCGCCGAGCCACCGTAATACCTCGGGTCGGCGAGCCGGGCGTAGGTGTCGGCCCCCATCACGAACGTGCCTTCCGGAAAGATCGCCAGCTTCTCCTTGAAGCGCGCCGCCCTCGTGAGCCAGAGCCGCTGGCCCGTAAACTGGGCCGCGCGATCCCGAATCGACGCATAGTCGAGCAGCGGCTTGTCGACGTTGGTGACCGAGAGCTCCCAGGCGAGGGGCCGCTCGGCGATCTCCTCGGCGATCCTCGCCATCAGCCGGTGCCCTTCGTGGAGCGGATCGAACGAGCCGGGAAAGACGAGGCTGCCGGCAGCCGGCGTCTCGTCTCCGGCGGCTGCCGCAACGCTCCGCCGCCCACCGAGCAGATCCCGCCACCCTTCCGGGGCCGACACGATGTCGCGGACGACCCGTTCGCCGTCTCGCAGCAGCCCGGCGAAGCCACCGCGGCATTCGGCCGGCAGCCGCGTGGCCTCCGCCAGCACGTCGATGGCCAGGGCCGCCGCCACGTGTTCCTCCTCGGCCCTCGACCGGGCGTCCTTGAGCAGCACGAGTTCCGCCGAACTCGTCGTCTCGAGCGTCTGCACCGCCACGCAGACGCGATGCCCTCCCCGCTTGGGTCGCGAGGTCTTCAGGCTCGCCGCGATCGCGAGGCCGATGGCGCGGCCCGGCTCCAGTGCGGCGGCATCGGCCGCGTCGAGGCGGATCGCCCGCTCCCAGGCCGCGGCTGCAAGACGTCGAGCGGTCTTCGGAGAGCAGTAGGAATCCTGCGGACCGCCCAGGAGCTGATCGACCGCCGCCCGAGCGTAGGGCACCTGGGCGTCGAGCACGACGCCGCTCGCACCGGGCGTCGTCACCAGGTGCGGGATCACGACCGACCCGCCGCCGGTTGACACCACCACGAGCCGCCGGTTGGCGGCGGTCAGGGCGGCGATCAGCCGGGCCGGATCTGGAAGATGCATGTGATTCGGCAAATCGTGACGCGCGTCGGCAAACCCGCGGCAGTTCGCCCCGCCGACCTGGACTTCCCCGAGCCAACGCCGCAGTCGGCCTGCGGGCGGCCACATTCCAGCGTGGCATGCCTGCCGGTCGATGCACCCAGCGGGGAGGACCTTTGATGATACCGCTCGTTGCGGAGCGTCGCACGCATCGGCTCACGCTGGCCGCCGCCATCGCTGCCGCCGCGCTCGTGGCTTCAGGGTCGTTCGCGGCGGACATGGATCCGCGACCGGCCAGGAAACCGGGCGACACATCCTCCCCTCAGGCCGATCCGGGCGATGTGCTCGCGACGATGCTGCCGCCGCGGAGCGACAACGCGTCGGATTGGTTCGCGCCGCTCGAGCCGCTGCACCGCTGCGGCGAACCGCGACTGCTGCCCACCTGCGTGCCTCCGCCGCCCTGTCATCCGGCCCTCCCGCCACAGCCTCTCGACCTGGTCGGCATGCATGGAGCGCCAACGTGCGGCCCGATCTATCACGGGCCGTGCGCTCCCCGGACGGGCACCCACGACGACGGTCCGCACCCCCGCGTTCACCGGGCTCACGACCGGCTCTTCGACTGGTTCTACGCGCCGCGCACGCCCATCCTTCCCTGACGCGGGTGCGTGGGCGCCGCCGCTTGTGCTGCGCCTGCCACGCCGCGACACTTGGCGGCCGCGGGGCGATGACCGTTCCGCCCGGAGACTGCGCATGCGGGCTGCCATCATTGGCATCGGGGCGATCGCGAAGATGCACGCGCGGGCGCTTCGCGACATCCCCGGTGTGCAGCTCGTCGCCGCCACCTGCCGCACCGAGGAAAAGGGGCGGGCCTTCGCCGACGAGTTTGGCTGCCAGTGGCATGCCGACACCGCGCGGATGCTCCGCCGCGAGAAGCCCGACTTTGTCACCGTGGCCACACCGTCGGGCGCCCACCTGCCCGCCGTCCTCGCGGCCCTCCGCCGGGGCGTGCACGTGATCTGCGAGAAGCCGCTCGAGATCGCGCTGCCGCGGATCGACCGGATGATCGCGGCGGCAGGGCGGTCGCAGGCGATTCTCGGCGCCATCTTTCCGCAGCGTTTCAATCCGGTCGTGCAGACGGTCCACGCCGCCGCCGCCGCGGGGCGGTTTGGCACGCTCGCGGTCGCTGCGAGCTACGTGCCCTGGTGGCGGGACGACGCCTACTATGGTCCCGGCCGCTGGCAGGGCACGAAGGCCCTCGACGGCGGCGGCGCCCTGATGAACCAGTCGATCCACGGCGTCGATGCCCTGCAGTGGATCGCCGGCGCCACGATGCCCGGCCTCGAGCCGCACGAGAATCCGGTGGAGAGCGTCGTGGCCATGACGGCCGTTCGCGCCCACGACGCCGAGCGGCTCGAGGTGGAAGACACCTGCGTGGCGATCCTGCGGTTCAAGAACGGCGCCCTCGGCCAACTCCTCGCCGCCACGAGCCTCTATCCCGGGCAGCTGCGCCGGTTTCTCGTGGGCGGCCGCGACGGCACGGCCGAGATCCTCGAAGAACAACTCGTGGCCTGGCGGTTTCGCAGTGAGTCGGCCGATGACGAGGCCACGCGCGGCCGGTTTGGCGGCTCGAGCGGCACCAGCGGCGGTGCGGCCGACCCGATGGCGATCAACTATTCCTGTCACACGCGAAACTTCGAGTCGTTTCTCGAGGCAGTGCGGGCCGGCCGCCAGCCGGAACTCGACGGCCGCGAGGGCCGCAAGGCGGTGGCGATCGTCGAAGCCTGCTACCGTTCGGCCCGCACCGGCCGCGTCGCCACCGTGAAATGAGTCGCCCATGAACGCCCCCTTTCGCTACGCCATCTGCAACGAGACCTTCGGCGACTGGCCCTTGGCCAAGGCCTGCGACATGGCCGCGGAGTGCGGCTACTCGGGCGTCGAGATCGCCCCGTTCACGCTCGCCCCATTGGCCACCGACCTGCCACCACAGGTCCGCGGCGAAATCCGCCGCACGATCGCCAGAGCCGGCCTCGACTGCGTGGGCCTCCACTGGCTGCTCGCCAAGACGGAGGGCTTTCACGTGGCGCACCCCGACGCTGCCGTGCGCGGTCGCACGATCGACTACCTCGGCGAACTCGCCCGGCTCTGCCACGATCTCGGCGGCCGCGTCCTCGTGTTTGGCTCGCCGAAGCAGCGGAGCCTGCTCCCGGGCGTCGCGCCCGAGCAGGCGGCCGACTACATCCACGAGGTGTTCTCGCGGCTGGTGCCGGTGCTCGAGGCGACCGATACGGTCGTGGCGCTCGAGCCGCTCTCGCCGGTGGAGACCGACGTGCTCACCACGGCCGCCGAGACCTGCCGGCTGATCGAACGGATCGGCTCGCCACACGTCCGCCTCCACCTCGACGTGAAGGCGATGGCCAGCGAGGCGACACCGATTCCCGAGATCATCGTGGCGTCGGCGCGGTATCTCGAGCACTTTCATGCCAACGACGTCAACCTTCAGGGGCCTGGCTTCGGGGCGGTTGATTTCGCGCCCATTTTCGGCGCCCTCGACGAGGTGCGGTATGCCGGTTGGGTGAGCGTCGAGGTGTTCGACTATGCTCCCGGTCCCGAGCGGCTGGCCCGCGAAAGTATCGCCTACATGCGGCGCATCGAGGCAGACCTGGGCTGACTCAACCTGGGCTGACTCCGCCGCGGCACGATCACCGACCGAAAGGAAGAGCCGCATGGCCCAGACATCGTCCACGCCCTCCACTCCCTGGTACCGCGATCTCACGTCGTATCACTGGTTCGTGTTCGTCGTGGCCTCCCTGGCCTGGCTGTTCGACTGCCTCGACCAGCAGCTCTTCATCCTCGCCCGCAACAAGGCGATGGAATCACTGCTTCCGGCCGGCATGGATCCAAAGCTCTACGGCGGCTATGCCACGAGCATCTTCGTGGCCGGCTGGGCCCTCGGCGGCCTGATCTTCGGTTCACTCGGCGACCGCTATGGTCGGGCGAAGATGCTCACCCTCACGGTGCTGATCTATTCGATCTGCACCGGACTATCGGCCTTCTCCAAGGGCTGGATCGACTTCGCGGTCTATCGCTTCCTCACCGGCCTCGGCGTGGGTGGCGTGTTCGGCCTGGCTGTGGCGCTCGTCGCCGACACCCTCCCAGACCGCTCCCGCACCGGCGCCCTCGGCATGCTCCAGGCGCTCTCCGCGGTGGGCAACGTGGCCGCCGGCCTGATCAGCATGTACATCGGCAGCCTCGAGACCAGCGGGGCGATCCAGAAAGGTGTCGGCTGGAAATATATGTTCCTCGTCGGCGCCATCCCCGCCTTTCTCTGCGTGTTCATCCAGATGCGGCTCAAGGAGCCGGAGAAGTGGGTCAAGGCTCAGGCGGCCGGCAAGGCGGCAGGGGTGAAGTTCGGCTCCTACACCGCGCTGCTCGGCGATCCGCGGTGGCGCGGGTCGGCGCTGCTCGGAATGATCCTCTGCGTGGCCGGTGTGATCGGCCTGTGGGGCATCGGGTTCTTCAGCCCCGAACTCGTCGGCGACGTGATCAAGTCGTCCCTCGTGAAAGAGGGCGTGCCCGAGGCGGAGATCGCCGGCCGGCAGCAGTACTGGATCGGCGTCAACTCGATCGTGCAGAACCTCGGGGCCTTCGCGGGCATGCTGCTGTTCACGCGGCTGGCGCAGGGCATCGGCCGCAAGCCGGCGTTCGCGATTGGCTACGTGGCGGCGCTTGTCGCCACCGTGGCCTACTTCCAGCTCTTCAACGGCCGGGGCGACATCTGGATGAGCGCCATCATGGGCGGGTGCCAGCTGGCGTTGTTCGCCGGGTTCGCCATCTATCTGCCGGAGCTCTTTCCCACGAGCCTGCGGAGCACCGGCACGAGCTTCTGCTACAACGTCGGCCGCTTCGTGGCCGCCACCGGCCCGTTCACGCTCGGCGCCCTGCAGGCGGCGCTCAAGGCGGGGGCCACCACGCCGGAGGCGAAGTTGCTGGCGTTCCGCAACGCCTGCTCCTACATGAGCGTGATCTTCCTGCTCGGCCTGGTGGCGTTGGCGTTTCTGCCGGAAACGAAGGGCCGCCCGCTGCCCGAGGACTGAGTTCACGCGAAAACCGGCATTCGGCGGTTTCGGCACAGGTTGAAAACCTGTGCTACAGGGCGACACAGGTTGAAAACCTGTGCTACAGGGCGACACAGGTTAAAAACCTGCGCTACGGGAGACGCAGGTTTGAAACCTGTGCGACGGGGCTTTTACGTAGCCGCAGGTTTTCAACCTGCGGAAACCACGCTCGGCACCTGGTGCCCGGGAGTGTCACGCCGCCCCCTCCTGCCGTAGAATCCGCTGACCGCCCCAGGACGGGCGGCATACCCCGGGAGAATGGACGATCATGCGTTGGGAAGGACGTCGCCAGAGTCAGAATGTCGAGGATCGCCGGAGCGCTGGCCAGCAGGCCGTAGTCGGCGGCGGGCTGCTCACCCTGCTGATCATGATCGTGATGATGTTCCTCGGCGTCGATCCGATGCAGCTCATGCGGATGGCGCCCGAACTCGCCGGGGGGCCGGCCCCGGCCGCGAAGCCGGGCAAGCCGATCAACGACGACGTGAGCAAGTTCCTCAAGACGGTGCTCGCCGACAACGAAGACGTCTGGACCCGCATCTTCCCGAAGGCGTTCGGGGCGCGATTCGCGCCGACGAAGCTGGTGATGTTCACCGGTCAGGTTCGCAGCGGCTGCGGGATCGCGAACGCGGGCGCCGGGCCCTTTTACTGTCCGCTCGACAAGACGGTCTACATCGACCCGACCTTCTATGAGGAGCTGAAGCGGCGCTTCGGTGCTCCCGGCGATTTTGCGCAGGCGTACGTCATCGCCCACGAGATTGGGCATCACGTCCAAAACCAGCTCGGCATCGCGGAGCGGGTGCAGGCGATGCAGCGGCGGCTCTCGCAGGCCGACTACAACAAGCTCTCGGTCCGCATGGAACTCCAGGCCGACTACCTCGCGGGTGTCTGGGCCCGGCACATGGCGCAGTATGCCGGCATCCTCGACGAGGAGGACATCCGAGAGGCGGTGAATGCCGCGGCCGCGATCGGCGACGACAGGATTCAGGCGCAGGCGCAGGGCTACATCCAGCCCGAGGCGTTCACCCATGGCACGAGCGAGCAGCGGGTGCGGTGGTTCCTCTACGGCCTGAAGACCGACACGCCCGAACTGGTCGTCGAACGGATGAACGAGGCGTTCGAGCGAGACGTGCCGTAGGCCCGTAGCGCCGGTTTCCCGTAGCGCAGGTTTCCAACCTGCGTCCCCTCGTAGCACAGGTTT
>JBBAVQ010000021.1:14912-19626 GCA_040397625.1 Pirellulales bacterium
GTCCCCTCGTAGCACAGGTTTTCAACCTGTGCCGAAACCGCCGGTTGAAAACCTGCGGCTACGGATGCCGTGGCGGGTAGGATGCAGGCATGCGGATCCTCCTCACCGGCGCGACGGGCTACGTCGGCGGCTGCCTGCTCGACGAACTGCAGCGGCGCGGCGACGTGGTCCGCTGCCTCGTGCGGCGTCCCGAGAAACTCGTCGGCCGGACGGCCGACACCACGGAGGTGGTGCGGGGAGACGCGGCCGATCCAGCCGATCTCGCGCGAGCCTGCGCGGGCATCGACGTGGCCTACTGGCTGGTCCACTCCATGGAGGGCGGCGTCGACTTCGAGCGGGCCGACCGGCTCGCGGCGGAACGGTTCGCCGCCGCCGCCACGGCCGCCGGCGTGCGGCGGATCGTCTACCTCGGGGGTCTGGGGGCCGACGATGACCGGCTGTCGGCCCACCTCCGCAGCCGCCACGAGGTGGGGGCGATCATCCGGGCGAGCGGCCTCGACGTGATCGAGTTTCGGGCCTCGATCATCATCGGGGCCGGAAGCTTCTCGTTCGACCTCGTGCGGACCCTCGTCGAGCGGCTGCCGGTGATGATCTGTCCGGCGTGGCTGGCCACCCCGACCCAGCCGATCGCGATCGCCGACGTCGTGGCCTACCTGGCCGCCGCCGCCGACCTGCCTCCGAGCGGTCCGCGAATCTTCGAGATCGGCGGTCCGGACAAGGGCTCGTATGGCGCTATCATGCAGGAGTATGCCCGGCAGCGCGGCCTGCTGCGGCTGATGATCCCCGTGCCGGTGCTCACGCCCCGGCTCTCGGGGCTGTGGCTGAAACTGGTGGCGCCGCGGTATTCGAAGGTGGGTCAGAAGTTGATCGACGGCCTCAAGAATCCGACGGTGGTCACCAACGACGCGGCTCGTCGCGAGTTTGCGATCGTGCCACGCGACCTCCGCACCGCCGTGGGCGAGGCGCTTCGCAGCGAGGATGCGGCCTTCGCCGACCGACACTGGGCCGAGTTTGCGGAGGCGGCACCGCGGCGGTATGGCGGCTTGTCTGAGGGCCGCCGGCTCGTGGATCACCGCCACGCGGTCGTCGCCGTTTCCGCCGAGCGGGCCTTCGCGGCCATCGAGCGGATCGGCGGAGCCAACGGCTGGTATGCCTGCAACTGGCTGTGGACGCTCCGTGGCTGGATCGACCGCGTGCTCGGCGGACCGGGCATGTCGCGGGGCCGCCGCGACCCCGCGAAACTGGTGTCTGGCGACACGCTCGACTGCTGGCGAGTGGAAGACTGCGACCCGCCGCGGCGTCTGCGGCTCACGGCCGAGATGAAGATGCCGGGCCGCGGCTGGCTGGAGTTCGAGGTGGTGCCCCGCGACGGCGACGTCACGATTCATCAGACCGCCGTCTTTGACCCGCACGGACTCGGCGGCCTGGCCTACTGGTATTCGATCTGGCCGCTGCACGAGGTCGTGTTTCGGCGAATGCTCGCCGGGATCGTCCGTCGCGCCGTGCGCGGAGCGTAGCGGGCCGAGTCGCACAGGTTTTCAACCCGTTTCCTTCGGCCACGGGCCGCGGATCGTCAGAGCGTGTCGGCAGGCCGCTGGCGACACTGTTCGCAGGCGGCGGGGCCCTCGATCTGGATCGTCGAGTGCGCCACGCGAAATCGCTCCCGGAGCACTGCCTCCGCGTCGGCAAGCAGTTGATCGTGACTGGTGCCATCGACTGCGACGAGGTGGGCGGTGAGGGAGATCTCTGAAGTGCTCGCGCCCCAGACGTGCAGGTCGTGCACCTCCGTCACGCCGGGCAGCGCGGTGAGCGCCGCCTCGATCGCCTCCGGCTCGACGCCACGGGGCACCGCGTCGAGCGCCAGGTCGAGGCTCTCGCGAAACAGCCCCCACGTACCGGCCACGATCATGGCCGCGACGGCGAGGCTGACCACGGGATCGATCCACGTGGCACCGGTCAGCACGATCGCCACGCCCGCCAGCACCACGCCGAGCGACACGGCCGCGTCGGCGGCCAGGTGGAGGAAGGCGCCGCGGACGTTGGCGTCGCCGTGCCCCTTCACGAACAGCAGGGCCGAGAGGGTGTTGATGACGACGCCCATCGCGGCCACGGCGATCACGATCGGCCCCGCCACCGGTTCGGGAAATCGCAGCCTGTGCACCGCCTCCCAGGCGATGCCGCCGCAGGCCAGCAGGAGCAGCACGGCGTTGCCGAGCGCCGCGTAGATCGTCGAGCGGCGGAGTCCCCAGGTGTAACGCCGCGACGGCGGGCGGCGGGCCAGCCAGCTTGCGCCCCAGGCGAGCAACAGCCCCAGCACGTCGCCGGCATTGTGGCCGGCGTCGGCCAGCAGGGCCAACGAACCCGCCGTCACGCCCGCTGCCGCCTCCACGGCCACGAACAGTGTGTTCAAGGCCACGCCGGCGGCCATCGCCCGATCGAGTTGGGCCGCCGCGAGGCCATGGCCACAGCCGGCGCCGTGCGTATGCGGGTGGGCATGAGCCATGGCGAGGGGAGGAGATGATGGGGCGAACGTCGGGGTACGGAACGAGCATACCTGTTGAGCAGTTGGTCGCCCGACGGATGGTCGCCGGCTCAGAAGGCCTGCCTCAATGTGGCGACCGCGGTAGGATTCGGCATCGGAGTGATCTCGCGAAACGTCGTGGTGGAAGGAAATCGCATGGAACCTCTCAGGGTGGCGGTGATCGGGCGGACGGGCCGAGGCGACTGGGGGCACGCGATCGACGAACTCTGGCGCGACATCGAGGCGGCCGAACTCGTGGCCGTGGCCGATGCGGACGAGGAGGGGCTCGGCCAGGCGGTGGCGAGGCTGAGGCTCGACGCCACGAAGCCGGGCACCGCCCACCGCGACTGGCGGAAGATGCTCGCCGAGGTGAAGCCCGACGTCGTCGCCATCTGCATGCGACACATCGACTGCCATGCCGAGATGGCGATCGCCGCGGCGGAGGCCGGGGCAAAGGGCATCTTTCTGGAGAAACCGTTCGTCCGCACGCCGGCGGAAGCCGACGCCGTGATCGCGGCGTGCACGAAGGCCCACACCAAGCTGGGGCTCGCCTTCGTCAATCGCCACGCGCCGTCGTATGCAGCCGCCAAGGATCTCATCGAGGACGGCCGAATCGGGAAGGTGCTCGAGATTCGAGCTCGCGGCAAGGAGGACAAGCGGGGCGGAGGCGAGGACCTCTGGGTGCTCGGCAGTCACCTGCTCGACATGATGGCCGATCTCGGCGGGGCGCCGCAGTGGTGTGAGGCCGCGGTCACGCTTGGCGGGAAGCAGATCACCAAGACCGACGCGGTCGAGGGACCGGAGGGGCTAGGCCCGATCGCGGGCGACGCGATCGCCGCGATGTTCGGCCTGGCTGATGGGCCCATGGGCTACTTCGCGAGCGTTCGCGATGCCGGCCTCAAGCAGCCCAACTTCGGCCTCACGATCGCGGGCACCACGGGGGCGATCCACATCCGCCCCGACTTCGTGCCCCATGCCTACTTCCGGGCTGCCCCGCTGTGGCGGATGGACAAGGACTACCCCTGGCAGCCGATCGGGCCCGAGGGGCTGGGATCGCCGCTTCCGGAAAAGGACGTTGACCGGGCCGCCGAGCGGGCGAGTTGGGGCCGCATGGCCGCGCTCGATCTGCTCGCCGCCATCGCCGAGGATCGCGAGCCCGAGACGGGGATGTATGCGGGCGGCACGACCGTAGAAATGATCACCGCGACCTTCGCCGCGGCCCTCTCTGGCCGCCGCATCGATCTGCCGCTCAAGGATCGAGCCAATCCGCTGGCGTAGGCTGCTCGCGGACGAAGGGCCATGCCCGGAGGAGGTCCCGCGGCAGCATCCGTGCTGTGGGGCCCCGTTCCGTGGTTGAGTTTCCTGACCGGATGGAACCGACAGGGAAAAACCTACTCCTCCATCCGGGCATGGCCGACGTTCGTCGGATGATCTGTCAGGCGGTCAGGTCGTCGATCCGCTGCCGGAATCCCGGCATCTCGCTCGTCACGTAGGCGTTCCAGGCGGCGGGCTGCCAGAGTTCCACGCAGACCACGGCGCCCACCACCATCAGGCTGCCGCCAGGCTCCACGCCGAGAAACTCCCGAAAGCCCTCGGGCACCACCAGTCGGGAGCGGCCCGCGAGCGACACCGTCTGCTGCCGCGTCGAGAGCAGGCGTCCGAGTTCCTGCACCTGACCCATTCGCTGGGTCAGCAGGCCGGCTTGGAGCTTCGTGCGGACCACGTCTACCGCCGCATCGAGCCTGGGCTTCCAGAGGGCCGACGACCAGAGGGAAAGGCAGCCCGCACGCTCCTTGGCCAGGATGATTTTCGGGCCGGCGGAGAGCAGCGGGTCGATCAGTTCCGGCGGGATGGCGAGGCGAAACCGCTCGTCGAGCGTCCGCACAAACTCGCCGATCAGCAGGTCGGCCGCAGTGGCCATGGTCGTTTACGCCGTCCAAAAGCCCGCCTCCGCGGGGGTCCCGGCTGGCCGTCCTGGGTGGCTCGCCGCTAAAACGGGTTAGAAACCCACGCAAAACGTTTTAAAACGATCTGCAAAGGGTTTCGAACCCACGGGCGACAGTTTAGCGGGTCTGGCCCGGGCCGCAAGGGTCGGCCCCACGCCTTACGGCGTTGGGCTTTTACGGGCGGTTTGTGGGTACCCGTGTAAGCCGAAGGCCGTGAGGCCTCGGGCGCGGTCGAGATGGGGCGGCG
>JBBAVQ010000022.1:0-6500 GCA_040397625.1 Pirellulales bacterium
CCCAAGGCAATATCGGTGCCCAAACAACGCGAGGCAAGCTAGCCATGAGCACGTTTCCTATCCCATTTACGACTTCGACATGTGTTATCGCCCTGGGATCGTTCGTGATCCTGGCCTGTTCGGGCTCGGCGGCTCAGGCCCAGCCAGCCCGCTCATCGTTCTCAGCTGGCAGAACAGGTGGTGGTGCGGGCAACGGAGAACTCCCGTTCTCTAACAGCACCTACCGCCGGCCTGCGGTCAGTCCGTACATGCAACTCCAGCAGCAGGGCTTCAATCCGATGCAGGCACAAAACATCTACCAGACGCAGGTGCAACCGCAGGTACAGCAGCAGCAGCAACAGATTGAGCAGCTGGCACAACGCCGTCAGGTCTCAAAACTGCAAAACCAGGTTCAGCAGATCGGCCGCGATACGAGCGGCCGCCAGATCGACGAGTCGATCCGTGCCACCGGTCACCGTGCGACGTACATGAACTACTCGCACTACTACCAGTAAGGTGACGGCAGGACCCGCGATGAACCTGCTCGTGACCGGAGCGCGGGGATTCGTGGGACAGGGCCTGCTCGCCTTCCTTCACGGACGCGGGATCGGCGGGATCGCGACTGGTCGATCCGCCCCCGAAGCCTTGCCCGCAGGCTGGCAGGGCCTCACGCGAACCGACGTGCTTCAGGGACGCCACGCATCACCCGTCGATGCGATCGTGCACCTCGAAGTGAAGCAGCATGTGCCACGGCCGACGCCGGCCGACGTGGCCGAGTTTACGGCCGTGAACGTGGACGGCACCCGGGAGTGGCTCGAGTGGGCCGCCAGGCAGGGTTTGTCACGATTCGTGTTCCTCAGTTCGATCAAGGCCGTGGCCCCTGGCTCCGGCCCGATGCCGGAAGACTCGCCCGCCGAACACACCTCGCCCTATGGCCGCTCCAAGGCCGAGGCGGAGGCGGCGGTTCGCGAGTGGGCCGCGACCGACTCCCGCCGCACGGCCGTGATCCTCCGGCCGGCGCCCGTGTATGGCCCCGGCAACGAGGCCAATCTTGCCGCGTTCGTGCGGCAGATCCTCGCCGGCAAGCCCTGCCTCATCGGCCGCGGCGAGACGAAGAAGTCGGTGGTGTCGCGGACGAACCTCTGCGCCGCCATCGCCTTTGCGGCCGAGAAGCCGGGCCCCGGCTGCCATGTGTTCAACGTGTCGGATCCCGACACGCTCACGCTCGCCGAACTGGCCGAGATGATCGCCAGCCTCGCTGGAGCCCGACCGCCGCGGCGGATCCCCGGCTGGCTGGCAGCCGCGGCGGCTCCGCTCGGCGACGCGATCGAGACGATCACCGGCCGCGACTTCCCGCTCACCTCGGCGAGGCTGAGAGCGATCCGCGAAACGACGATCTTTCCCTGCGACAAGCTCCTCGCCGCCGGCTTCCGCCACCCGCAGACGACGCGCGAAGGCCTCGCCGAAATGATCGCGTGGACCCGCGCCTCATAACCACCTCGCGTGACCTGCACTCATCACCCAACCAGCCCCCATCGCTCACGCGATTGGGCTTCCTGGCACCGACCTCAGGAAGCGTAACGCCGTAAGGCGTACGGCCGCCCTCCCCCCAACCAGCCCCCATCGCTCACGCGATTGGGCTTCCTGGCCCCACCCCAACGCACCGCCCCCTCAGCCCTCACGGCCCCGCGATCAACTCATCGTGGCGAACCGCGGCCTTCCGCGCCGCGTCGATCGCACCGGCCCGCTGCCAACCGCGAACCGCGAGATTGAGCGACATGATCGCGAGGTCGCGGCGGCCGTCGCTCTCCGCCCGCCCAGCCACCTTCTCCGCCACTTCCGCAAACGACGCCGCCCGCTGCGGAGCCAGCAGCCGCACCGGAATCTCCTTGAGCGCCCGATATTCCTCCTCGTCGGCGTCAAACTCATACGTGGCCGACGCCAGCACGATCGCCCGGTCGAGGGATGTCGCGTTGCCCGACACCACCGCCATCCGCCGGGCCTCCACGAGCATCAGCCACTTGACGTCGCGATCCTCCTCCGACGCGGCCGCCTCAATCAGGGCGTCGGCGATCACCGCGGCCCCGGCCGTCGTCCGCCCGCGAGCCAGGATGCCCGGATAACGCCGCTCAAACTCCTCCCGGGCATCGACGAGTTCACGGGCGGTCGGCGGAGCCTCCAGCGACGCCGCGGCCGGGAGCTGCCGCATCGTGGGGCGGGCGGGTGCGGCGGCCGGTGGATCGTCGGCACGGGCCGTGACGGCGAAAACGACGATCGCGACCGCGAAAAAACGCATGCCTGCAGCGTAGCGGCCGTCGGCCCCGCGAGCCAGCCAGCGGCACTTACTCGATTGGGCTTCCTGACACCGACCTCAGGAAGCGTAACGCCGTAAGGCGTACGGCAGCCCACCGCCAGAACGTGCCCCCATCGCTTACGCGATTGGGCTTCCTGACACCGACCTCAGGAAGCGTAACGCCGTAAGGCGTACGGCAGCCCACCGCCAGAACGTGCCCCCATCGCTTACGCGATTGGGCTTCCTGACGGGCCGGCTACTTCGCGGCCGCCAACTCCGCCTTCTTCCGCTCTTCCACGATTTCCTTTTGGATGTTGCCCGGCGTCGGCCGGTACTTCGCAAACTCCATCGTGAACACGCCCTGGCCCTGCGTCATGCTGCGCAGGTCGGTCGAGTAGCCGAAGGTCTCGGCCAGCGGAACCTCGGCGACGATCGTGGACGCGTTGCCCACGGTCTCCGTCGAGATGATCAGGCCACGACGCTTGTTGAGCTCGCCCGTCACCGGGCCCTGGAAGTCGGCGGGCACCTCCACCTCCATCTTCATGATCGGCTCGAGCAGCACTGGCTTCGTGGCCAGGAAGGCCTCGCGGAAGCCCTGCCGGGCACAGGTCTGGAAGGCCATGTCACTGGAGTCAACGTCGTGATACGAGCCATCTTCCAGCGTGGCCTTCACGCCCACGATCGGGAAGCCGGCGATCGGACCCTTGTTGAGCACGGCGCGGAAACCCTTTTCCACCGACGGGATGTATTCGCGTGGCACGCGGCCGCCCACAACGGCATCCTCGAAAATGAAGTTGTCGGTCGACTCCTCCGGCAGCGGCTCCAGGTGCCCGATGATGTGGGCATACTGGCCCGAGCCGCCCGTCTGCTTCTTGTGCTTGTAGTCGTAGGGCGTGCCACGGGTGGGGGCCTCGCGGTAGCTCACCTTCGGCGCACCCACCTCGACCTCGACCTTGTATTCACGCTTGATCCGCTCGACGTAGATGTCGAGATGCAACTCGCCCATGCCCGCGATCAGCGTCTCGCCCGTTTCCTCGTCGGTGGCGACGCGGAACGTGGGATCCTCGCGGGTAAACCGCTGCAGGGCCTTGCCGAGTTTGTCGAGACCGTCGCGGTTGGTGGGTGTGATCGCCATCTTGATCACCGGCTCCGGCACGAACATGTTTTCGAGCGTGCAATACTTCGCATCGGCGGAGTAGGTGTCGCCGCTCGCCGCATCCACGCCCATCACGGCCACGATGTCGCCCGCTTCGGCCGTGTCGATCTCTTCGCGCTTGTCGGCATGCATCCGCACGATGCGGCTGAACCGCTGCTTCTGGCTCGTGCGCTGGTTGATGTAGGCCTCGCCCTTGGTGAGCGTGCCCTGGTAGAGCCGCATGAACGTGAGCTGGCCGAAGGGGTCGTCCACGATCTTGAAGGCCATCGCCACGAGCGGCTTCTTGGGATCGGCCTCGAGGTCGAACTTCTCGTCGGCGTTCGCCCAGTTCTTGGCGATCACCTTCCGCTCGAGCGGGTTGGGCAGGTAGCGGACCACGGCGTCGAGCAGCGGCTGCACGCCCTTGTTCTTATAGGCCGAGCCGCAGAACACCGGCGTGATGCTCTGGTTGTGGACCGCCGCCTTGGTGACGGCGTGGATCTCGTCTTCGGTGGGAACCTCCTCCGAGAGGAGCTTCTCCATCAGCGAGTCGGAATACATCGCGAGGTCTTCCAGCAGCTGGTGCCGGGCCGCCTTGGCCTTCTCCAGATAGTCGGCCGGGATCTCCTCTTCGCGGACGTTCTCGCCGTTGTCGCCGTCGAAGTAGATCGCCTTCATGCGGACGAGGTCGATCACGCCTTGGAGCTTGTCTTCCTTGCCGATCGGGATCTGGTAGGGGATCGCGTGGCAGCCGAGCTTGTCTTTGAGCTGGCCCACGACGCGGTCGAAGTTGGCGCCGGTGCGGTCCATCTTGTTGATGAACGCCAGCCGCGGCACCTTGTACCGCTTCATCTGGCGGTCAACCGTCATCGACTGGCTCTGCACGCCACCCACTGAGCAGAGCACGAGGATCGCGCCGTCGAGCACGCGGAGGCTGCGCTCCACCTCGACGGTGAAGTCGACGTGGCCCGGGGTGTCGATGAGGTTGATCGCACAATCGCCCCACTGGACGCTCGTGGCGGCCGAGGTGATCGTGATCCCGCGCTCGCGCTCGAGGTCCATGTAGTCCATGGTTGCCCCGTCGCCGCCGCCCTTCACTTCCTGGATGCGGTGGATGCGGCCGGCGTAATACAGAATCCGCTCCGAGAGGGTGGTCTTGCCGGAGTCGATGTGGGCCGAGATGCCCATGTTGCGGAGCTTGGTCAGGTCCATGGATACACGTTCTTCGGGGAAAAAACGGGAGGGGAACAGGCCGCCCAGGGGCTGGGGGTGAAAAGTGGGCGGGCGGCCCTTGGAAGTGCGACGAAGGGAATATACTCGCGCCTGGAAAAACGGGACAGACGGCGCGATTTCGGCCGGAGTTTCCCGACTGGGATCACTTTCGCCGCTGAATCAACCCATGACTGCCGACGCCCACCCTGCCTCTCCGCTCCCTGCCGCCGACAAGCCTGCCCCGGTCGATCACGGCCCCTCACAACCCTGGGCGGCCTGCCTGACCCCGATGGTGGTGTTTCTGGGAATGGGGCTGATCGAGCCCTCCCGGGACGGCAAGGGCCTCGCCGCCTCGCTGGGAATCACCTACGACCTCTATCCCGTGCTCTATGCGATCCGGGTGGCTTTGACGCTCCTGCTTGTCTGGCGGGTCTGGCCGTCGATCCGAGCGTGGCTCGGCAAGGCGAGCTGGTGGCCGCCGGTTCTCGGCATCCTGCTGGTGGTGCCGTGGGTCTGGCTCTCGGTGCTCCAGCGCGACGGGCAGTGGATCTCCGGCGACACCGGCCGCGTGGGCTTCGACCCCGTCGAGTTTTACGGGGCCGACAAGAACTCGCTCTGGGCTTATCTCATCCTCCGCGGCCTTGGCCTGATCGTGGTGGTGCCGATCGTGGAGGAACTCTTCCTCCGCGGCTTCCTGCTGCGGTTTGTGATCCGCGAGAACTTCTGGAACGTGCCCTTCGGGGCGGTGACCGGCGCCGTGCTCGCGACCTGCGCCCTCTACGCCGTGGGCAGCCATCCGGCCGAGGCCGTGGCGGCTGTGGTGTGGTTCTTCGCGGTGACCTGGGTGTGTTGGAAGACCCGGCAGCCGATCGACGCGATCACGGTGCACGCCGCCACGAACCTCGCCCTCGGGGCTTACGTGCTCAAGACCGGCGCCTGGTGGCTTCTGTAGGCGTGGGCCGGCGGGGACGAATCGCACCGACACCGACCGGATATCTCCATGCCGGTCACGCGCGGACGTTTGCCCTTGCCGCCGACCGGGCCCGCGGCGCCGGGCTCGTGCTCCGCATCGAAGACCTCGACGGCCCCCGCTGCCGGCCCGAATACACCGCCGCCGCGCTGGAAGACCTCCGCTGGCTCGGCCTCGACTGGACCGAGGGCCCCGACGTGGGCGGCCCCCACGCGGCCTACGTGCAGAGCGAACGGGCAGTCTGGTTTCTCGACGTGTGGCGGCAGCTCGAGGCAACCGGGGCGATCTACCCGAGCCCGCATTCTCGCCGCGATGTGGAAGAGGCCGCCAACGCCCCGCACGATCCATCGCAAACTACCCAGATTTGGTGGCAGGCACCTTTTTCGCCACCCGAGCCGATCTTCCCGCCAGCGCTGCGGCCGACTCACCGCGAACGGGCCTCCGCCCCCGGCGGCGTGCCGTGGCGGTTTCGCGTGCCCGACGGCCGCACGCTCGAGTTTCGCGACGAGTTGCAGGGCACCGTGACCAGGACGGCCGGCGTGGACTTCGGCGACTTCGTGGTCTGGCGCCGCGACGACCTCGCCGCCTACGAACTCGCCGTGGTGGCCGACGACCACGCCATGGCGATCGCGGAGGTAGTTCGGGGCGCCGACCTGCTCACGAGCACCGCCCGCCAACTGCTGCTCTACGAGGCCCTCGGCTGGACGCCGCCGGCCTGGTGCCACGCCCCGCTCGTCCACGACGCCGCGGGCCATCGGCTCGCCAAGCGGACCGGCGGCCTCGCCATTCGCGAGCTACGGGAGGCCGGCTGGACACCGCAGGACGTGCTCACGCGACCGCTCACGTAGAGCAGGTTTCCAACCTGCTCAAAACCGTACCGCTTACGCGGTTACGCTTCCTGGCACCGATCC
>JBBAVQ010000022.1:6600-19298 GCA_040397625.1 Pirellulales bacterium
TCCAACCTGCTCAAAACCGTACCGCTTACGCGGTTACGCTTCCTGGCACCGATCCGGCCGTACCGCTCACGTAGAGCAGGTTTCCAACCTGCTCAAAACCGTCCGCTTACGCGGTTACGCTTCCTGGCGGTGCGGCCGCTCGGCGACCCCACATGACCCCCGGCGTCCTTTGATAGGCTAGAGTTCATCTCCGCTTGACCACCTTTCACCGCGAGGCATCGATGAAGGCTCGGCTTGGCACATGTGCCTTTTCCTGCGTGTTCATCGTTGCATCAGCGTGGTCGATGCCCATCCTCGCGGAGGCCCCCGAACGTCTCCCGCCGCGGCCCGAACGGACGGCCGACGAGCGAAAGGCCCTCGCCGATGAACTCCGCCGCGTCTACTCCGGCGACCCCGCCACCTGGCCGGCGCCGCACGTAGACCCCGGCGTGAACTGGAAGGAGATCGGACTGCTTCCCGAGGTGGAGCACCCGGCCGACAACCCGCACACCGACGCCAAGCAGACGCTTGGTGAGACGCTCTTCTTCGACCCTCGCCTCTCCGGTAGCGGTCAGATCGCCTGCGCCTCTTGCCACGATCCCGATCTCGGCTGGGCCGACGGCCGCACCACGAGTTTCGGCCACTCCCGCAAACACCTCGCCCGCAACGCCCCGACGATTCGCAACACCGCCTTCCAGGCGCACCTCTTCTGGGACGGCCGTGCCGACTCGCTCGAAGACCAGGCGCGACAGGTGCTGCTGAATCCTGACGAGATGCGGTCGGGCCCCGAGCACGTCGTGGCCCTGCTGGAAAACGAGCCCGGCTACAAGGAACTCTGGCAGAAGGCGTTTGGGGCAGAGCCTGTCTCGATCGACCGCGCGGCCCAGGCGCTTGCGTGCTTCGAGCGGACGGTGGTGGGCGGCTCGTCACGGTTCGACAGCTTCATGAAGGACCATCCCGCGGCGCTCACCGATGAAGCCCTGCTCGGCATGGATCTCTTCCGCCGCGAGGCCCGCTGCATCAACTGCCACAACGGCCCCGCCTTCTCCGACGGCGGCTTCCACGACATCGGCCTCTCCAACTACGGCCGGCCGTTCGAAGACATCGGCCGCGGCCGGATCACGAACGACCCGGCCGACACTGGCAAGTTCCGCACGCCGAGCCTCCGCGACGCCACGGCCACGCTCCCGCTGATGCACAACGGGCTCTTCGAGCTCCAGGTAGCCCTGACGCTCTACAACGCCGGCATGCCGACGCCCGTCCGCAGGGAGAACCAGGCCGACGACCCGCGGTTTCCGGTGAAGTCGCCGCTGCTCAAGCCGCTCGGCCTCAACAAGCAGGATCTCGCCGACCTGACGGCATTCCTGACGAGCCTCGAGGAAACGAAGCGACGGGTGCGGCCCCCGGTGATCCCCGGGCTGTAGGAAGAGCCGGTTTTGGCCGCGGCCCCACGGCTTACGCCGTTGGGCTTTCTGGTCGCGGGGTCAGGAAGCGTAACCGCGTGAGCGGTACGGCGGCGTCACGCCGGAAATCGCGACAGTCTTGGCCGCGGCGGGCCGGCGCCGCGAGATGGTCGAGAACGGACGGGGATGCCGAACGGTTGCCAAAGCAACCGGAGCGAAAATAATGTATTTTTGAGCAGTGTTCCTGTCGGATACGATCCGACGATGCTCTTCTGGACGATGCTTTTGAGATGGTCTCGCTAACGCCGCCTCTCGAGAGGCTCTTCGCGACATGACGCTCCCCTTCGCCATCACCGCGCGGCTGTTCTTACGAACTGCTTTGCGTGGCCACGAAGGCAGTGACCGTCGCAGCCGCCGCGCCTTCACACTCGTGGAGCTGCTGGTCGTGATCGCGATCATCGCCACGCTGATCGGGCTACTCGTGCCCGCGGTGCAGACGGCGCGGGAGACCGCCCGCCGAATCACCTGCATGAACAACCTGCGGCAGGTGAGCATCGCCACGCACGTGTTCCGCGACGCCAAGCGGGCCCGGTCCACCCGCGGCAACAAGATGACGTTTCCCACCGGCACGCAGCTCGGCGACTGGGGCTACCGGATCCGTCCCGGCATGAAGACGCCTGGCGATCCCTCCGCCTTGCCCGAGACCTTCGGCCTGCAGGCCGTGCTCGACAACTATATAGACAAGAGCTCCGGCGGCTGGATCTGCGCCTCCCAGTCCGACGAGATGCGGAAGTACGAGAACACCTACGCCTTCAACCTCGCGTTCAAGGCCAACGATCCCGACCCGCCGAATCAGACCCGCGATGCGAACATGGAAATCCAAAAGACAAACTGGGTGTGGGACAACTACTCCCTGAAGCCCGGCCTGAGCGGCTTCCGGGGCCCATTCTCGAGCACGTCGTACATCATCTCGACCGCCCAGCGAACCTACCCGCACGGCACCCGCAGCTCGCCGGGCTACATGAGGTCGTGCGTTGACGGCAGCGTGGAATACTTCGCTATCGAATAACTAAGAGGCCGCGATGATGCCCGCCCCCCTTCGACTGCCCGTAACTTCGGGCGGCGGCCTCCGCTTCGCGGTTGTCATCGCCGCCGCGTTTGCCACCGCATTGGCCACTGGGCCCGCCGCCCGCGGCCAGGTGGACAACCTCGCGCCCGTCCTCACCACCAGCTGGTTTCTCAGCAGCCAACTCGCCGCCTACACCTACGATCCCAACGCCGACACGATGTATGTGACGGCCTACGGCAGTCCGGCGGTCGTGAAGGTGACCGACGTGAGCACGCTGGCATCGCAGGCTGCCCTGCCCACCGTCTACGAAGGCACGCTGCAACTCTACTACCGCAACGGCGACCCCAATCGCGGCGTCACGTCACCCGTCCAGGGCGGGATCCTGCTCAACCCTAAGCCGGTCGGCAGCAACCCGGCCTACTCGTTTGCCTTGATCGCCGACGGCGGCAACACCCGCTATCCCGCCCTGAGCACGGTCGATCCCGCCGCCACGAAGAAGTTTTACTCCTACAACCTGGGCGTCGCCGCCATTCCCGGCGACGGCACCGACGTGTTCACCACGCGAGCCACGCTCGCCGACCTGCAGGCCGTCGCCGGCTCGGCATCGAACAGCAACAGCCTCGCCAGGCAGTTCGCGTGGAGCGGCGACGGTCAGAGCATCTACTTCAACGACTCGAGCGCAGCCTACGGCGGTCTCTGGAAGCTCGGCGCTCTCTCGGGGAGCCCCCAGCGGCTCATGAACGAGGACGACACCGCCTCCGAGCCCGCGGTGCGGAGCGCGGGCGGGATCGACCACATTTTCCTCTCCGGCGGTGGCAGCACCGGCAACGTGGGGGGCATCGACGTCGTCTCGCACAATGGCACGACCACCTCGGCCCGGCAGGTCGCCGTGAGCGCCGCCACGCTCGCCAGCTTCTTCGAGGTGTCGGGCACCATGCCGTCGCAGCGCGTGCAGTCGCTGGCAACGGTGGGCAATGACCTCTACTTCGTCTTCTACACCAACGCCTCGAGCACGAAGCCGGAGAGTCGCTACCCGGGCATCTACCGCTACGACGCCGAGGGCCGGCTCTCGAAGGTGGTCAACAGAACACAGCGGGCAGCCGCACTCGGGGGCGTGAGTCTCGTCGTGGACCGGCTGCAGTCGCGGACGATCGCCGTCACGGGCTCGTCGGGCACCTTTTCGGCGACGCAACTCCTCTATCGCGAGTCGGGCGTCAACACCGTGGCCGGGGCCACTGCCTTCAAGCCGGTCGATTTCAACCGCGACAATCAGGTGACCGCCGCCGACCTCACGCTCTTCGCACCCCAGGTGACGATCCGCGGGCAGGTGAAGACGAATGTGGCCGACCTGACGTTCGATATGAACGGCAACGACACGGTTGACTGGAAGGACGTGCAGATCGTCGAGGGCTTCCTCGACTACGTCGCCGATCCCACGCTTGCCGGCCGGATCGTGCCAGCGCTGCCGATCCAGGCCGACGCCGACCTGAATGGCGTGGTGGACTTCGCCGACTTCCAGGTGATGCAGGGCAACTATGGCGCCACGTCGCAGGGCTTCACGCAGGGCGACTACAACGGCGACAACGAGGTGTCGTTCCCCGACCTTCAGCCCTGGATCAACAGCTACGGCTTCCGCTCCGCCGTGGTCGGTGCCGGCGTGCCGATGGCGGCGTTCAATCAGACCGCCTGGGATCAGTTCCTCGCTGGGCTGACTCCGCAGCCCGTCACGCTCCCTGTGAGTTCGGGCCGGCAAACGCAGTTTCAGGCCGGCTACCGTACGATCGTGATCGCCTCGTCGGTGACGAAGACCGGCACGGGCACGCTCGTCTTTGACGGAGCCAACACCTACACGGGTCCGACCGTCGTCTCGGCCGGCACGCTCGAACTCGCCGACCCTGCGGCAGTCGCCACCTCCACGCTCCAGGTCTCGGCGGGCGCGAGGGCGACGGTGGCGGACGGGATCGTCACGACGGTCGGCGGCCTCGATCTCTCCGCGGGTGGCCTCGTTGACGTGTCCACCGGCGGGATGACGGTGACGGCTGGACTGTCGGCCACGCAGCTCGTGGCCGAGATCCTCGCCGGCCGCGGGGCCAACGGCGACTGGACCGGCACCAGCGGCATCACGTCATCGGCCGCGGCGGCCGCGGTGGCTCAGTTCACCCCACGGGCGGTCGGCTGGCTCGACAACGGTGACGGTTCGGTGAGCTTCGCCTTCGCCGCGCCCGGCGACACCAACATCGACGACACGGTGGACATCCTCGACGCCGCCAACTTCCTCGCCGGCGGCAAGTTCGACTCCGGCATGTCTGCCACGTGGAACGAGGGGGACTTCGGCTACGACGGCGTGGTGGATATCCTCGACGCCGCCGACTTCCTCTCGACCGGTCTGTTCGACGCCGGCCCGTATGTGGCGGCGTCATCGGCCGCCGGCATCGCGGCGGTGCCCGAACCGGGCATGTCGGCGGTGGTCGTCGTGGCTGCCATCGCGGCGTCGTGCCGGCGCCGACGTCAGGCGGCTACCGTCGCCTGACGGTCGTGGAGGGCGGTCGAGCGGAGCAGCACGCAGCCCTGCAGCACCTCGGGGCGGCCGGGGCTGCCGACCGCGGCCGTCGGGCAGGCGACCACGCCCTTCAGCCGCGACCACGTCTCATTGAGGGCGTGGGGTACGGAGCAGGCGCTCACATTGCCCGTCCGGCGGGTGAGCCCGTTGACGAGTTCGCAGCGGACGCCGAGTGCTTCGAGTTGCATGCCGGTGAACCGCACGATGCCCGTGCCGGCCTGATGAGGCACGACGAAGTTGACGTCACCGCCGGCGAGGCCCGATTCACCGAGCGCCTTGGCGACCGCCGCCGACATCGCCCGGGGCGCGATCTCGGCGATCGCCATGCCGTCGAGCGAGTAGACGAGCCGATCGTCGTCGTGCCGCGTGCCGCCGTCGGGTGAAGGCACGGGCACGTGGTCGCGAACGTGGAAGTCGAACGCCGACTTCTGAGCCAGCTGCTTCTCGGCGTCGGCGTGGAGAATCTCGAAATGGATGGGATGCCGCCGGTTCGAGGGCCCGGCGAGCAGCGTGGCCGAAGCCATGTCGCCAAACAGCCCCGCCGTCTGCACGTTGGAGTAGTCGGTGATCCGGCTGATTCGCGTGGCCACGACCACGAGCACGAACTCGTCGCGGCGGAGGCCGAGCCGTGGGGCCCAGCGGCGGCTGACGAGCGCAAGGCCGCGGCTGTAGCCGCAGCAGAACCAGTTGATGCCGATCGTGCGGCAGCGGGTCAGGCCGAGTTCACGGACCAGCTGGCGGGCGGCACGGCCCGGTCGCTCGCGAGCGGCCCCGGCGGCATCGAGGTGCTGGCGGGCCACCGACGCCGGAATGAACGACGGCGACACGAACACGATGCCGCGGCAGTCGGCAAGGTTGCAGCCCGTCTCACGCTGCAGCTTCCGCACCGCGGCGATTCCCATCGTCACCTCGTCGTCGAGCGAGATCGCCCGCGCCTCGATGCCGGTGTGATGCGAGAACTTGCGGGGCATCGCCTCGCCAAACCAGGCGTTGTCGAGTTCCCACGACGGCTGGTGGACGGCGATCGCGGAGATCCCGATGGGCGTGGCGTTCATGCGTGGCTGTCGCGGCGGAGACGGAAGGGCGGCACGCCCGTTCTCGAGGGCGGGGATTCTGGCGAGCGCGCGCTTGAGGAGCCAGTGCGAAAACAACGGTAAAAACCCCGTTCCAGCCTCCGTCGCAGCCACGTCCGGGAGGCATGCCCCAACGCTACCCTCGATCCGTCCCGCCTGCCGGACCCCCGGGATTCGCGTACAAACACCGGTTTCCTTCGAGGATTCGCCCATGCCCGCCTGGTCGCGCCGCCACCTCCTGGCCACCGCTGCGGGCTGCGCGACACTCACCATCCGCGCGGCGAGTGAGAGCCGACCGGTGGTGAGGCCGCGGGTGACCGCCCGGACAAGCCGAAGGCCGTAAGGCCTCGGGCGCGGTCGAGAAAATGCCGCGTCTATCCTGGCCGCGCCCCACGCCTCACGGCGTTGGGCTTGTACGAACGGACCCTCGCGATCGCGCCGCCGGGCAGGGGCGGGGCATCGCGTTTTCGCGGCGAAGCGGCTAGCCTTTCTCTCGACGGGATTCACGACGGATGAGTTTTCCGAATGCCATGGGGTGAACGCATGACGCTCAACGACGCGCGATTGGCCTGTGATCGCCGGGGCTTCCTCCGGAACTCGGTCGCCGGAGCAGCCGCACTCGGCCTCGCGGCCACCACGGGGCTCTCGGCGGCGGCGACGAGCCCGAACGAGAAGATCCGCCTCGGTCTGATCGGCCTCGGCTGGCGGGGCGGGCAGCACCTCAGCGACCTCCTGTCGCGCAACGACTGCGAGGTGGTGGCCCTCTGCGATCCCGAGGGCGAGTTTCTCGATGCCGCCCGCAAGAAGGCACCGCAGGCGAAAGCCTATGCCGACTTGCGAAAACTCCTCGACGACAAAGACGTCGATGCGGTCGTGATCTCGACCTGCAACCACTGGCACTGCCTCGCGGCGATCTGGGCCTGCGCGGCAGGCAAGGATGTGTACGTCGAGAAGCCGCTCTCCTACACGCTCTGGGAGGGGCGGCAGCTGATCAACGCCGCCCGCAAGCACGGTCGAATCGTGCAAGTGGGGACGCAGCAGCGAAGCGATCCGATGCAGCAGGCAATTCGGGCGTTTCTCCATGACGAGAAGGCGCTCGGCCCGATCGACTCGGTGTCGGTGACACGCTTCGGGGTTCGCGAGAGCATCGGCAAGCGCGAGACGCCGCTGGAGCTGCCAAAGACGCTCGACAAGGATCTCTGGCTCGGGCCGGCCGCCGATCTGCCGATGTATCGCTCGAAGGTGAACTACGACTGGCACTGGGACTGGAACACCGGCAATGGCGAGTGCGCCAACTGGGGCGTGCACGTGCTCGACGACGTCCGCAATGTGGTCTTCCGCGACAGCGTATCGCTCCCCGCGGCCGTCACCTGCGGCGGTGGCCGCGTGGTCTGGAATGACGCCGGGCAGACACCAAACCTGATGTTCGCTGTGCTCGAGGCAGGTGCCGTGCCCGTGATCTTCGCGCTGAGCAACCTGCCGGGCCGCCCCGGCTCGAAGGATCCGCTGCAGTTCGAGGACACCCAGAGCGGCTACATCGTCCACTGCAAGGGCGGCTCCTACCATGGCCGTCGCGGTGGCGGCGTGGCGGTCGATCCAGCCGGGAAGGTAATCCGCGAGTTCAAGGGCACCACCGGAGGCCGGGAGCACTACGCCAACTTCTTCGACGCCGTCCGCGCACGTGATCCGCAGCGACTCAACGCCGAAGTGGTCGTCGGTCATGACTCGACGAACTGGAGCCACGTGATCAACGCGGCCTGGCGATCGGCGAGGGCCGATGGGCTGATGCCAGCCGGCACGCTCGCCGGCGGCCAGCCGACGCTGGCCCTCGAGGGGCTACTCAAGGATCACATTGCAGCCTACGGCCTGGCGATTCCCACGGATGCCCTCAAGCTCAGCCCGCGAATGGCGATCGACGCCTCCCGCGAGATGTTCGTCGGCTCGGGCGCGGAGGCGGCGAACGCCTTTCTCGGCCCGCGGGAGTTCCGCAAGCCGTACGTGCTCGAGCCCGTGCCTGCCGCGTAGCGTCGTCGGATCCGCGCTCGAAACGCCGCGCATGTCGCCCTGCATGCGACACGGGTTTCACCAAAACGGCGAAACACGTTTCACCAGAACTGCGAAATGCGTTTCGCAGATTTGGTGAAATGGCCGCCGATCGCTGCCTGCCTCCGTCACAGCCCCAGCATCAACACCTGCGTTTTCCCCAAGGATTTCGCATGGGCTGCCTGCCTGCGGGAATCGAGGCCTGGTTTGGCATGGGATGTGCTTCCTGAGTGGGTCTCGAGCCTGTTGGCTCTGCTGCCCACCTCCCTTCTCCCGCCTCCAGGAATCCTGCTCGTGCTCAACTCCCGCCTGCCGATTGCTCTGCTTGCGTGTGCCATCGCCCTGCCCATCTCGTCGGCCTTCGCTGCCGACACGCAGTGGACAGGAGCCGTCAACGGCTCCTGGACGACGGCCGGCAACTGGACGGCGGGCGTGCCGACATCTGCCGACAATGTGTTCCTGCCGAGTCCCTTGGCGTCGAACCCCACGATCAATCTGCCCGCCGCCGCCGCGGCCAACCAGCTCACGGCCAACGCCAGCACCTACACGCTCACCAGTGGCACGCTGACCTTGTCGGACAATCTCTACGTGGACTCGGCCTCTGCGACGCTCGCCATCTCAGGCGGGGCACGGGTGTCTTCTCCCAACGCGACGATCGGGGTCTCGGCAGGGAATGCCGGCAACACGCTCTCGCTAGCATCGCGGCTCTCCGTGCCCGGCACACTGAACGTGGGCTATGACGGAACGGGCAACGCGTTCAACGTGCTCGCCGGCGGCAGTGCGGCTATCGGCGGCCTCTGGATCGGCGGCGTGGCAACTTCTGCCAGCAACACCGTGACCGTCGGCGCCACCGGGACGCTTGCGACCACCACCTCCCTGCTCGTGGGCTACAGCGGCGATGCCAACCAGATCACCGTGTCAGGTCTGGTCACCTCTCCCCAAACGTTCCTCGGGTACGACGCCGGCGCCGACGGCAATGTCGCAACCGTCGCCGCCGGGGGCCGCTGGACCAACGCCGGCCCGCTGACGGTCGGCCTGGCATCGAGCGACAACGCGTTTCGCGTCACGAACGGCACGCTGACCGTGACCGGCAACGCCAACGACGTGACCGTGGGTGACGGTGCTGCGGCGAACGGCAACAGCCTCGTGGTGACCGGTGGCACCTTCTCCAGCCAGGCCGCCCTCGTCATCGGCAAGAGCGGAACCAGCAACTCCTTCTCGGCCACGTCGGGAGCACAGGTCTCAAACGCCAACGTCCGCTTTGGGCTCAACGTGGGCTCGGTGGGCAACACGGGCACGGTCTCCGGCGCCGGCACCCAGTGGACGATCACCAACAAACTTCGCGTGGGCTCTGACGGCAACGATAACAGCCTGGCCATCACCGATGGCGGCGTGGTGGCCGTGGCCAGCGACGTCTTCGTGGGCGGCACGTCCACCAGCAGCGCCGTGAACGGGAACTCGATCACGATCAGCGGGAGCGGCTCAGCGCTCGCGATTCTTTCAGGCACGGCCGATCTCGTGATTTCCTACGGGAGCGGCAGCGGCAATCTGGTGACGGTCGCCGACAGCGGCACGCTGGCGGTGTCGTCGGTGAAAATGGGGCCGGGTGGGACCCTGCAGCTTGGAACCGGACCCGGGCCGGGCGACGGAGCAGCGCCGGGCTTTGTCAGCCCCGGTGCCACGATTGACTCTCCGCTCGGGGGCGGTGCCCTTGTCTTCGACCACTCCGCAGCTGCTTACACCTTTGCCAACCCGATCAATGGGTCGACCCAAGTGACGCAGCGCGGGAGCGGCAAGACAATCCTCACCGGCTCGAGCACCTACACCGGTGCCACGACCGTGTCACGCGGAACACTGGCCCTTTCGGCGGCGACCAACAACATCGCATCAAGCGGCACGATCAATGTGGCTTCCTCCGCCATCCTCGACGTGTCGAGCGTGACCGGTGGATTTGCTCTCGCGTCGGGGCAGACGCTCTTGGGAAACGGCGCCGTCGTTGGCGGCATCACCGCGACTGCGGGCTCGACCGTCTCTCCGGGTGGAGCGAGGATCGGCTCGCTGGCGTTCGGCTCGAACCTGAATCTCGCCGGGGCGCTCGCCATCAATGTGAGCGGTAGCTCAGCCGACCTGGCCTCGGTGACGGGCATTCTCACGCTCGACCCCGCCTCGACGGTGACCTTCAGCCTCGGGAACCCGCTCACCGAACCCGCCTACGTGTTTGCGAGCTATGCATCGCTCGCCGGCACGTTCGGCACCGTGAGCGGCCTGCCGACCGGCTACGCGCTCGACTACAACTACCTGGGCGGCAACACGCTTGCCCTGGTGGCCGTGCCCGAGCCGGCAACGCTCACGATCGCCGCGGTCGCCGGCATGGCGTTCGCGGCCGCCGCCATCCGCCGCCGAACTCCGCGAGGATCCTGAACCCAGAAGCCATCGCAGACGCGGTCACCGTCGCTGTGAAAACAAGAGTGAGGCTGCTGGGACTCGAACCCAGGACCAACGGATTAAAAGTCCGATGCTCTACCGACTGAGCTACAGCCTCGGGAGTTATCCTACCGACGGCCCGGGGCCGGGCAACTCTCCTGCGGGGCCTTTCGGTATGCAACGGATTCTTTCCTGGACGCTGGTTGTCGGGCTCGCGATGGCCGGCGGCGAGGCGGCCGTGCGGGCACAGACCGCGACCAGCGTTGACGAGAAGGCGACTCCACGACACGTGGTCGTCGACCAGGCCGACGACGGCACGGTCTTGCTTCACGGCAGCACGGCCACGATCCGCGGCACGATGCTCCGCTGGGAGCCAGAGGAGAAAAAGCGGACGCTCGGCTTCTGGACGAAAGCGGATGATGCCGCCGAATGGACGTTCGCGATCCGCACCGCCGGGACGTTCGACGTGGAGGTTCTCCAGGGCTGCGGCACGGGCCAGGGGGGCAGCGAGATGGTCGTCACGCTCGATCCCGATAACGGCGACGATGCCGCGACGATCCCGTTCGTCGTGGAAGACACGGGCGGATTTCAGGAGTTCCGTCTGAGGACGGTCGGCCGCATCACGATCGAGCCGGCCGGTGAGCACGTGCTGCGAGTGAAGCCGAAGAAGATCGCCAAGACGGCGGCCTGCGACATCCGGCAGATTCGCCTGGTGCCGGCGATTCTGCCTTAAGTGAAGGCTGAGGCAGGTGCAGGCTGGAAAAACGCGGGCTGGAGAAAACGCAGGCTGGCCGCCTGCATCGGCCCGCCGCCACGGCCGCGAGCGAATGCCCGAGAGAGGACTTGAACCTCCACCCAGTTACCTGGACAAGAACCTGAATCTTGCGCGTCTGCCAATTCCGCCACTCGGGCGAGTGGACCTCTGATCGTAGCAGGCGCAGCCTCGCCCGCAAGCAACCGCTGCCGTAGCGGCGGAACGCCCTCGCGCGGACAATCCCGCCATCCACACCGCGTCCCCGGAGCCGCCGCCATGCCTGGCCCAGCCAACGCCGCCGTGATCGTCATCCCTGCCCGACTGTCGAGCACCCGCCTGCCTCGGAAAATGCTGCTGGCCGAGACCGGCCGGCCATTGATCGCCCACACCTGGGAGGCGGCCCGCCGATCGCGATCGGCCAGCGCCGTGGTCGTTGCCACCGACAGCGACGAGATCGCCGCCGCCGTGCAGGCCTTCGGCGGGACGGCCGTGATGACCTCGCCCGAGGCGCCGAGCGGCACCGCACGGATCGTCGAAGCGCTCGACAGGCTCCCCGCCGCCGACGTGATCGTGAACGTGCAGGGAGACGAACCGGAACTCGCCGCGGCGGCGATCGATGCCGCCATCGACCTCCTTGACCGCTGCCCCGAAGCCGGCATGGCCACGCTCGTCACGCCGCTGCGGCGGCCCGAGGACCTCCACGACCCGGCGTGCGTGAAGGCGGTGCTCTCGCCGTGGCGGCAGTCCGACGGCCGCGAGGAGACGGGCTGCTGGCGGGCGCTCTACTTCAGCCGCGCCGCCGTGCCCGCCGCCCGCGACTGGAACGACGGCCTGCTTGCAAACGAGCCCCCGTTGTACTGGCAGCACGTCGGCCTCTACGCGTATCGGCGGAGCGTGCTCGAGCGGTGGAACTCGCTGCCCGATTCGCGACTGGCGACGCTCGAGAGCCTCGAGCAGCTGCGGGTGATCGAGGCCGGCATCCCGATCGCCGCGGCCAAGATCGACCACGCAGCGCGGGGCATCGACACGCCAAAGGATTACGCGGCGTTCGTGAACCGCCAGCGGACGGGCTGATCACGGAGTCTGGTGGTGGTTCGCCCCACGCCTCACGGCGTTGGGCTTGTACGATCGCCAAGAAAGCCGACCGGCCGTAAGGCCGCGGGCGTCCGCCCGTACAAGCCGAAGGCCGTAAGGCCTCGGGCGCGGTCGAGAAAATGCCGCGTCTGTCCTGGCCGCACCCCACGCCTCACGGCGTTGGGCTTGGACGATCGCAAAGAAAGCCGACTGGCCGTAAGGCCGCGGGCGTCCCCACACGCAGCGGCCAGTTTCAGGCCGACCGGCCGTAAGGCCGCGGGCGTCCCCACACGCAGCGGCCAGTTTCAGGCCGACCGGC
>JBBAVQ010000023.1:0-6116 GCA_040397625.1 Pirellulales bacterium
CGACCTCGCGCTCCGCGAGGGGATCATCGCCCTGCAGCTCCATCAGGGGAAGCCAATGTGGGTGGAGTTCAAGGACGTCGTCGTTCGTGACGTCGGCGGCGAGTAGTTCGCGGCGGTAGCCTTCACACGTTCGTGCGGCTGCCCACCATCTGCCCGAGCGTGGCCACCACGTCCACGAGGCCGCGGGCCTGCGCCGAGAGTTCCTCGGCGGCCGCCGATCCCTCCTCGGCCGCCGCGGCCGCCTGCTGGGAGGTGTTTTCGATCTGACCGAGCGACGAGCCGATGCGGTCGAGCGCCCGGTGCTGGTCGTCGCTGCCGGCACGAACTTCGTCCACCAGGGTGCCCATGTCGGCGGACCGCTCTGCGAGGCTCCCGATCGCCTTCGCCACCGCGGCCACCTTCTCGCGGCCGGCCTGCGACCGGGCGATGGAGGTCTGGATCAGCGTCGCCGTCTCGCGGGCCGCCACGGCGCTTCGCTGCGCGAGACTGCGGACCTCGTCGGCGACCACGGCGAAGCCCTGGCCCGCCTCGCCGGCCCGCGCTGCCTCCACGGCGGCGTTGAGCGCGAGGATGTTGGTCTGGAACGCGATCTCGTCGATCGTCTTGTTGATCTTCGAGATCCGCCCTCCGGCGTCGTCGATGGCGGCCATCGCCGCCACCATCTCGTCGAGCAGGGCGGTGGAGCCGGCAAACTCCTGCCGCTCGCGGCTCACCAGATCGCCCGCCGCTCCCGTGCGGCGGACGTTGTCGGTGGCCAGGGCGCCGGCCTCGCGGGTGGCCGAGGAGATTTCGCCGACGGCGGCAACTTGCTCGGAGGCACCCTGCGCGAGCGTCCGACTCGTCGCCGCCACCTGGGCCGACCCGATGTCCACTCCCTCAGCCGTCGCTGTGAGATGGCTCACGGCCGTCTGCAGCGTGCGGGTGTGATGCGCGATGCTCAGCCAGCCGAGCACCGCTGCGAGGCCGGCCACCGAGGTCACGAGCAGGGCGAGCAGGTTGCTGCGACGGCCGGCGGCCGCGGCGGCGGACTCGGTGCGATCGTCGAGCATCTCTTCGAACTCGTCGATCGGCCGCATGATCAGATCCTTGTCGTGGTGGTATTGCTCGTCGTGCATGATTCGGCGGGCCATCTCGGGATCGGGCTTGCCCTCCTTGGTGTAGCCACCGCGGCCGTCGGCAAAGCGTCCCTTCATCGCGTTCATGGCGATCGTCTCGGTGGTCACCAGCGCGTTGGAGTTGTCTTCGGCCTCGGTGAGCTTGCCGAGTTCGGCGGCGGTGAAGCCCTGCCGTTCCATGAGCGTGCGCAGCGCGATCGTGCGGCCGTCGTACCTGGCCGCGACACCGTTGCGGACGTCGAGCACGTGCCAATACTCCTGCTCGAAGTCGGGACTGCCCGTGACGCAGTACGTACGGGCCAGTCGCGTGAGTTCGTCGGAACTCTGCCGGAGGTCGTGTGCCAGCCGGAGTGAATGGAACCGGTTGTTCTGCGCGGTGTTGAGCGCCGCCTGATTGATGTAGGCCAGCGCGGCAAGGACCGCGAGGATGACCAGGGGACCGAGCAGGGTGAGCCGCAGTCGCTGCATTGCGTTCATGGCGGTGCCGCCGGCGCGCCGGCGGGGTTTGGGGACGAAGCCTCTGCGAGTGTAGTTCGCGATTCCTGCCGCCCGGTGATGCCGATGATGACGGTCGTGAGGCCGCGAAATCGAGCCGCCGCACGGGCCGCGGTGGCGAAGCTAGGATTGGCGGTCGCGGGAGCCGTTTCCCCGCGATGCAGGATCAGGATACGTCCGTGTCAGCCTCCCCCGACGCACTCCGTCAGCAGCTCCAGCAGATCGGGCTCGAACTCGCGTCGGTCGAGATGATGGCCGATCGTCCGGCGACGGCATTGTCGGACCTCGTCGCGGCAGCCGCGACGGCTTCCGCGGGCGGCCCGCCCGAGTTTGCCGAAGCGCTCAGCCTCGCCCGCGCGTGGGCGAGTGGCGGCCGCGGGCCGCTGTCGGCGGAGGCCCGCGGGCGATTTGCCCTCTGGCATGGCTGGATGGAGCAGGCGGTCACGGCCTGGGAACGCGGGCGGTCGCTGCCGGCCTGGCCGGCGGACCTGCCGCGGGCCGAGCCTTCGCCACGGCCAGCGCCGCCTCGCGGAGCGGGTGCGGAGCAGACGGTGCCGCTGCTGCCGGGCGGCATCGACGCCGACATGATGCAGCTGTTCTGCACCGACTGCGAAGACTTTCTTCGCGACATCGAGCAGGGCGTGCTCGTGCTCGAGGAGCGGCCCGACGATCCCGAGACGCTCAATACCGTCTTCCGCGCGTTTCACACGTTTAAGGGCAACGCGGGCATGCTGAAGCTGGTGGTGCTCCAGCGCGTGGCCCACGAACTGGAGTCGCTGCTCGACTCGGCCCGTCGTGGTCAGTTGCGGATCGGCCGGCCCGAGATCGACGTCGTCCTCGCCGGCGCCGACCTGTTCAGCCGCTACGTCACCGCCGTCTCCGATCGGCTCGGGGGCCGACAGACCGCCGACAGCGTGGCGCTGCCGGTGCCTGCGGTGATCGACGCGGTGCAGGCGGTGCTGGCACGCCGCGACGTCGCTCCGCCGCCCGCCGCCTCGCGCGGTACGGCCAAGCCGATGCCGCCAGCCGAACCACCGGCCGGTCTGATGACGGTGGAAACGTCGTCCATCGCGGCATCGGCGGAGCCGACGCCGGAGGTTGCGGTCGCCGTCGATCCGGCGACAGCGTCGGCAGGACCTGCGGCCGCCCTGCGGCAGGCCGCTGCGAGCGGCTCCGTGCGGGTCGACACCGGCAAGCTCGACGGGCTCATCGACCTGGTCGGCGAGTTGGTGATCGCCCAGTCGATGGTCACTCAGAATCCGGCGGTGTCTGGCGCCGCCGACGAGCAGCTTGCCCGTTCGCTGGCCCAGCTGCGGAGCATCTGCTCGGAGCTCCAGAGGACGGCGACGGCGCTGCGGATGGTGCCGATTCGCGGCACGTTCCAGAAGATGGGCCGGCTGGTTCGCGACATCGCCGTCCAACTCGGCAAGGAGATCCGGCTCGTCCTCGACGGTGAGGAGACGGAACTCGACCGCTCGGTGATCGAGGAGATCGGCGATCCGCTGGTCCACATGATCCGCAACTCGGCCGACCACGGCATCGAGTCTCCCGCCGAGCGCCTCGCCGCCGGCAAGCCGGCGGGCGGCACCATCACGCTGCGGGCCTATCACCAGGGAGGCTTCGTGGTGGTCGAAGTCACGGACGACGGCCGCGGCCTCGACCCGGCCCGGATCCGTCGCAAGGGGGTGGAACGCGGACTGATCCGCGCCGACGAGCATCTCAGCGACCGCGAAGTGCTCGACCTGATCTTCGCCCCGGGCTTCTCGACCGCCGAGCGGATCAGCGACGTGTCGGGCCGCGGGGTGGGCATGGACGTGGTCCGCCGCAACATCGAGCGGATCCGCGGCAAGGTCGAGATCTCCTCGACGCCCGGCCTGGGCACCACGTTCACCGTGTTCATGCCGCTCACGCTCGCCATCATCGAGGGGCTGCTCGTGGCGGTGGGCGACCAGCGGTTCGTGATCCCCACGCTGTCGGTTCGCGAGTCGTTTCGGCCACAGCCGGGAGCCGTCAGCACCGTGCAGGGCCGGGGCGAACTCGTCACCGTCCGCGGCCGCCTCGTCCCGCTGCTCCGCCTCGATCGCCACTTCGGGATCCAGTCGGTGTTCAGCGATCCCAGCGAGGGCATCGTCATCGTTGCCGAGGCCGGTCAGGAAACCCGCTGCCTGCTCGTCGATTCGCTGATCGGCAAGCAGGAGGTGGTGATCAAGAGCCTCGGCGAGACGTTTCCACCGGGCCGCGGTTTTGCCGGGGCTGCCATCCTCGCCGACGGCCGGGTGGGGCTGATCCTTGACACCACCGCCCTCGTTCGCATTCGGAACCACACCACGGAGACGGCAGCCTGAACCGCCGACCACCGATGACCACCCTCCCCACCCCAGCCACCGGCCCGGCGATCGCCGCCCCCGGCAAGTACCTCACCTTCACGCTCGGCCAGGAGTCGTACGGCGTGCCCGTGCTGGCGGTCCGCGAGATCATCCGGCTGTGCCCGATCACCCCCGTGGCCACGATGCCACCGCACGTCCGCGGCGTGATCAATCTGCGGGGAAAGGTGATCCCCCTGATCGATCTGCGGCTGCGATTCGGGCTGCCGGCGGCCGAGGAGCACGACCGCACCTGCATCGTGGTCACGCAGGTCGCTTCGGCGGCCGGGGGCACGAGGCCCTACGGGGTGATCGTCGATGGCGTGGAGGAGGTGGCCCATTTCACCGCCGCCGACATCGAGCCGCCCCCCGACTTCGGCGGCGCGGTCGACGCCCGCTTCATCACCGGCATGGCGAAGGCGGCGTCCGGGGTGAAGGTGCTCGTGGACCTCGATCTGATCTCGGCCGCGGAGAGCGCCACGCTCGAGCTGCCTTCGGCCGACAAGCCTTCCACCGTGTCGTAAGCACGCCCGCGTACCAGCCCTGCACTTCGCCCCCTTCACCCGGCCACCCTCGATCCCATGAACACCTGGACCATTCCCGGTCGCATCATCGGCGGATTCATCGCCCTCTTGCTGATCACGCTGCTCGTGGCCGGGCTGAGCCTGCGGGAGCTGGTGGCGATGAACTCGAGCGTGCGGGTGATGGCGACCAACACGGTTCCGTCGATCGTCACGCTCAATCGGATCGTGCAAAGCAACGTCGCGGCCCGCCGCACCATTCGGCAGCTGGTCATCGACGCCGCTGGTAACCCGAAGGCAATGGAGGCCGCGGCGGCGGCGTATGCGTCGATCAAACGGGAGGGAGACAGCCTCTGCGGCCAGTATCCGGCGCTCGTTGTTGACGCGCAGGAACGGTCGCTGTTTGAGGCGGCCGTTTCCTCCCGTGGCGAGCTGTTCGCGGCGGCTGAGGAGGTCTTGGCCCTGATCGGCGCGGGGAAGTTCGCCGAGGCAACCGGCCTCCTCCGCGACCGGATGGACGTGGTCGATCGGGATTGCACGGAGCGGTTCAACAAGACCATCGAATACAACGTGGATGTGGCCGCGGAGCAGGCCGAGTCGACCAGGGCCAAGGTGCGGATAAGTTTTTTCGCCATCTGCTCGGCGGCAGCGCTCGCGCTGATCGTCGCCGCCCTGTTGGCCACAGGCATCGTTCGATCCACGATCCACTCGCTGCGAGCGCTCTCCGATTCGCTCGACAACAGCGCCACGCAGACGGCGACCGCCGCTGCCGCGCTCGCCACGGTGAGCAGCGACCTGGCCACCGGCAGCAGCGAGCAGGGCGCGGCGGTGGCCGAGACGAGCGCGTCGCTCGAAGAGATGTCGGCAATGATCCGCAGCACCGCCGACAATGCGGCCCAGGCCAAGGACCTGGCGGCGGAGGCCCGCGACGCCGCCGAGGCGGGGGCGCGGACGATGACCGACATGAACGCGGCGATGACCGCCATCGAGGCCTCCAGCGCCGAGGTGGCGAAGATCGTGAAGGACATCGACGAGATCGCCTTTCAGACCAACATCCTGGCGCTCAATGCCGCCGTCGAGGCCGCCCGGGCCGGCGAGGCGGGGGCCGGGTTTGCGGTTGTGGCCGACGAGGTGCGGTCGTTGGCCCAGCGGAGCGCCGCGGCGGCCCGCGAGACGGCCGAAAAGATCGAGGCGGCGATCGCGTCGAGCCGGCACGGCGCCGACAGCTGCGACCGAGTGGGAGTGTCGCTCGGCGAGATCGCCGGCAAGGTGACGGCCGCCGACCGACTCGTGGCGGAGATCGCCACCGCTGCCCGCGAGCAGTCTCAGGGCATCAAGCAGATCGGCGCCGCGATGACGCAGCTCGATCGGGTCACTCAGGAAAATGCCTCGCGGGCCGGGCACGGGGCCAACGCCGCCACGCAGCTGAGCAGCCAGGCGGGGGTGATGCAGGAGAGCGTGGCCCGGCTACGATCGCTGGTGACCGGCCGCCGCGGGATGGTCGGCCCGCCCGCCCAGCCTGTGCTGGCGGTGCGGGCGGCACGCCCCGCGCGGTTGGCCCGGGCCTCGGCCCGAACGCCAGCGGTTCGCGCTTCGGCACCGGTGGCGGCGACGCGGCCGGC